>JAWWBV010000095.1:0-7663 GCA_033720795.1 Halomonas sp.
GCATCGACCTGCTGTTCTTCTGCGTGGCCGAGCCGCTCTCGCACTACCTGATGCCGCCCGACATGGCGCCGGAGAGTGCCGCTGCCCTGCGCAATGCGGTCCCCCAGACCTTCTTCCACTGGGGCCTGACCGGCTGGGGCATGTACGTGCTGATGGGCATGGCGCTGGCCTATTTCAGCTACCGCCACCGCCTGCCGCTGGCCATCCGCAGCGCCCTCTATCCGCTGCTCGGCCAGCGCATCCACGGCCCGATCGGCAACGCCGTCGACATCACCGCGGTGATCTCCACGGTGTTCGGCATCGCCACCAGCCTCGGGATCGGCGTGATGCAGCTCAACTACGGGCTGACCTTCATGCTCGACGTGCCCGAGAGCCTGACCACCCAGGTCGTGCTGATCGTGCTGGTGGTGATCCTGGCCACCCTCTCGGTGGTGACCGGTGTCGAGAAGGGCATCCGCCGCCTCTCCGAATTCAACATGCTGCTGGCCGCCGCACTGCTGCTGTTCGTGCTCTTCCAGGGAGAGACCCTGCGCCTGCTCGACGCCCTGGTCCTCAACGCCGGCGACTACCTCGGCGGCTTCCTCGCCAAGAGCCTCGATACCTACGCCTTCGCCGGCGACGATGCCCAGCAGTGGATGGGCTGGTGGACGATCTTCTTCTGGGGGTGGTGGATCGCCTGGACCCCGTTCGTGGGCCTATTCCTGGCCCGCATCTCCCGCGGTCGCACCATCCGCGAGTTCGTCATCGGCGCCCTGCTGATCCCCCTGGGCTTCATGATGGCCTGGATGTCGATCTTCGGTAACAGCGGCATCGACCCGGTGGCCAACCAGGGGCTGGTCGAGTTGAGAGAGCAGGCCCTGAACTCGCCCCAGACCACCATCTACACCTTCCTCGAGCAGTATCCCTACATCGGGGTCACGGCCTCGGTGGTGACCGTGCTCGGCATCGTCTTCTTCATCACCTCGGCAGATTCCGGGGCCCTGGTGCTGGCCAACTTCACCTCGATCCTCTCCGACGTGAACCATGATGCCCCGATCGGGCTGCGGATCTTCTGGTCGATGGTGATCGGCCTGGTCACCATCGCCCTGCTGATGGCCGGCGGGTTGAATGCCTTGCAGAGCGCCGTGGTGATCACCGCCCTGCCCTTCTCGCTGGTGATCTTCGCCATCATGGCGGGCATGACCCGGGCGCTGAAACTCGAGAGCAGCAAGGCGGATGCCCGCCGCCAGGTCAGCGGCACCGCCCCAGGCGGCGACTGACGCGAACGGCTCGACCGCGCCCTGGACACCTCGAACCGGGCCGGCGCGGCCGCGACCATCGAGCACGCCATTCGTCCGGCCCTGACCCAGTTCGCCGCCGAGCTGAAGGAACGCGGGCAGCAGGCCTCGGTGAACGAGGAGCGCCTGGAGGATGATCCCCTGCCGCGCCTGACCCTGCAGATGGACTTCGACGAAGTGCAGAGTTTTGTCTACCAGGTGGGCGCCAACCGCCTTCACACCCCGAGCTTCCTGCCGGTGGACGACGACTACTATGTGCGTCTCGACGTCCACCTGGTCGAGGGCGGCAGCGTGCAGGCCATGCCGGGCGCCATGGGCGAACCGCCCGCCAGCGCCTCGCCGGCCTGACGACGACCGGCCGTAAACGACAACGCCTGCGCCCATCTCACGACCGCCTGCTGTCGCCCCTCCTCCCCCTACGCCCCAGCCATACGCCACCCCTGTGTCCCCCGGGGAGGAGGACACCACCCGCCGGATTGACGAGGCTAGGCGTTATCGCTCCCCGTGCCGCTCGTCCGGGGCGGGGGCCACCCGAGACGTCACAACAATACGAGGTCGCGACCCATGACACGACGCCACGCCTTCCTCACCCCGCTGCTGGCCGCCACCCTGAGCGCCGGGGCCGCCTTGCCTGCCATGGCCTTCGAGGACGACACCCTGACCATCTGGATCGGCGACAACAAGGGCCCCCAGGGCATCCGCGAGGTGGCCGAGCGGTTCACGGCCGACACAGGCATCGCCATCGACATCGTCCACCCCGACGACATGACCAACCGCTTCCAGCAGGCCGCCGGCAGCGGCCAGGGGCCGGACATCGTGATCTTCGCCCACGACCGCATGGGGGAATGGGCCCAGAGCGGGCTGCTCAAGTCCATTGCGCCCTCAGACACCTACCGCGATCGCTACTTCGACTTTACCTGGGACGCCGTCGAGTGGAACGGCGAGACCTACGGCTATCCCATCTCGGTGGAGTCGCTGGGTCTGATCTACAACAAGGCCCTGGTGGAGACACCCCCCGAAAGCTTCGCCGAGCTCGCCAGGCTCGATGCCGAGCTGGTCAAGGAAGGCAAGAAGGCGATCCTCTTCAACTACGGTGAGCCCTACTTCAGCTGGCCCCTGCTGGCCGCCAATGGCGGCTATTCGTTCCGGCATGCCGACAGCGGCTATGACACCAGCGACATCGGCGTCAACAATGCCGGTGCGGTGGCGGGAGCCGAGCGTCTGCGCGAACTGATCGAGAGTGGCGTGCTGCCCGAGGGCACCGACTACAGCGTGACGGATACCCGTTTCAACCAGGGCGAGGTGGCGGCCATGATCAGCGGGCCCTGGGCCTGGAGCAACCTCGAGAAGAGCGGCATCGACTTCGGCGTGGCCCTCTTGCCGCGGGTCGGTGACGAACGGGCCAAGCCGATGTTCGGGGTGATGGCGGCGATGATCAACTCGGCCTCGCCCAACGACTTCCTGGCCACCGAGTTCCTCGAGAACTACCTGCTCGAGGAAGAGGGCCTGCGCACCTTCAACAGCGATAGTTCGCTGGGCGCCGTGGCCCACCGGGCCTACCAGCAGGAGCTGGAGTCCGACCCGAGGATCGCCGCCACCCTGGCGAATGCCGAGCTCGGCTCGCCGATGCCCAACATTCCCGAGATGGGGGCCTTCTGGTCGGCCATGGAACCGGCGCTGCAGAACATCGGCAGCGGCCGCCAGTCGCCGCAGGCGGCGCTGGATGCCGCCGCCGAGCGCATCCGCACCGCCATCGAGTAACGCTAGCCTTCCAGTGTCCATGCCCCCGGCCAGCCGCAAGCCATGGCCGGGCCGGGGCAGACCGCAGGTGACCCCATGTTTGTGACCAACGCCTCGCGCGGCTTGCCGCGCCATCGATCCCGCTACCCCGCCGAGCGCTATACCCGTTGGGCGCTGCGCGCCCTGACGGCACTACTGGTGCTCGCCACCCTGTGGCTGGTGGTGGCCTTCCACCTGCGCGGCCAGTGGATGTTCTCGCTGCTGTTCCTGGTGCTGAGCGCCTCCCTGGCGATCGTCTTCGGCAAACGCCAGCTGATGAGCCACCGCTACATCTTCCCGGCGCTGGCCGGGATGGGCGTGTTCGTGATCTTCCCGCTGGTCTATACCATCGGCATCAGCTTCAGCAACTACAGTTCGAGCAACCTGCTCAGCGAAGAGCGGGTGCGTGCCCAGCTGCTCGACCAGACCTATCAGGCCGAGGGCCAGGCCTTCGATTTCCAGCTGGTCCGTGACGGTAACCGCACGCGCCTGTATCTGGACGCCAAGGGAGCCGGCGACCTGGAGGGCATGAGGCAACTGGTGTCCCAGCCGCTGGCCCAAGCCGTGGAAGGGCAGCCCCTGGCGGTCGAGCCGACCCGGGCGGCCCCACCCGGCGAGGCGCTGGGCATCCGCGAGGTCATCGCCCTGCGCGACCGCCTGCAGCGCCTGACCCTGGTGACACCGGACGGCACCGAGCTCAAGATGGCAGGGCTGCGCCGCTTCGCGCCGATGCTGCCGCGCTTCGAAGCGAACGCCGACGGCAGCCTGACCGACCTGCGCGACGGCACCACCCTGACCCCCGACCCGGAGACCGGCTTCTTCGTCACCGAGGACGGCGAGCGCCTCACCCCCGGCTGGCCGGTCGCGGTGGGTCTGGACAACTACACCAAGATCTTCACCGATCCGGACATCCGCGGTCCCTTCCTGCAGATCTTCGTCTGGACCTTCGCCTTCGCCGGCCTGACGGTGGCCTTCACCCTGGCGGTGGGCTTCGTGCTCGCCTCATTGCTGCAGTGGGACCAGCTCAGGGGCAAGGCCATCTATCGCACCCTGCTGATCCTGCCCTATGCGGTGCCGGCCTTCATCTCGATCCTGATCTTCAAGGGGATGTTCAACCAGAACCACGGCGAGATAAACCTGATCCTCGAGAACCTGTTCGGCATCAGCCCCGACTGGTTCACCGACCCGGCGCTGGCGCGCACCATGCTGCTGATCGTCAACACCTGGCTCGGCTACCCCTACATGCTGCTGCTGTGCATGGGCCTGATCCAGTCGATTCCCCGCGATCTCTACGAGGCCTCGGCGGTGGATGGCGGCGGGCCGCTGACCAACATGCTGCGCATCACCCTGCCGCTGATCCTGAAGCCGCTGACGCCGCTGCTGATCGCCGCCTTCGCCTTCAACTTCAACAACTTCGTGCTGATCGCCCTGCTCACCGGCGGCAAGCCGGACATCCTCGGCGCCAGCACCCCGGCGGGCACCACCGACCTGCTCGTCAGCTACACCTACCGCATCGCCTTCCAGGATGCCGGCCAGCAATTCGGTCTGGCGGCCGCCATCGCCACGCTGATTTTCCTGCTGGTGGTCGGGCTGTCGTGGCTCAATCTGCGCCTGTCCAAGGTCAAGGTCTAAGGAGGAGTCATCCCATGGCCATGGTTCAACCCCGTTCCATCCACACCCGCAAGCTGGGCGCCCACCTCGCCCTGCTGGGCTTCGTCAGCCTGGTAGTGTTCCCGCTGCTGCTGGTGATCTCGATCTCCTTCCGCGAGGGCAACTTCGCCACCGGCAGCCTGATCCCCGAGCGCTTCTCGCTGGAGCACTGGGCGCTGGCCTTCGGTATCCCCTGGGAGCGCCCCGACGGCACCGTCGTCCAGCCGCCATTCCCGGTAATGCTGTGGCTGTGGAATTCGATCAAGGTGGCGGTGGCCTCGTCGCTGATGATCCTCGCGCTCTCCACCACCAGCGCCTATGCCTTCGCGCGCATGCGCTTCGCCGGCAAGGCACCGATCCTCAAGGGCATGCTGATCTTCCAGATGTTCCCGGCGGTGCTCTCGCTGGTGGCGCTCTACGCGCTGTTCGATCGCCTCGGCCAGCTGGTGCCCTGGCTGGGCCTCAACACCCACGGCGCGCTGATCCTGGCCTCGCTGGGGGCGGTGGCGCTGCATATCTGGACCATCAAGGGCTACTTCGAGTCCATCGACGGCTCCCTGGAGGAGGCGGCGATGGTCGACGGCGCCAGCACCTGGCAGGCCTTCCGGCACATCCTGCTGCCGCTCTCGGTGCCGATCCTGATGGTGGTGTTCATCCTCGCCTTCATCATGTCGATCATGGAATACCCCATGGCCTCGGTGCTGCTGCTCGACGAGGACAAGCTGACCCTGGCCGTGGGCGCCCAGCAATACCTGGCCGAACACAACCAGCGCTGGGGCGACTTCGCCGCCGCGGCAGTGCTCTCCGGGCTGCCCATTACCCTGGCCTTCCTGCTGTGCCAGCGCTGGATCGCCGGTGGGCTTACCGCCGGCGGCGTGAAGGGCTGAGCCCCTCTCACCCACTCGGCTTTCCTCGTCCGGCAAGGACGTTTGCTTCCCCGGCCATTCGGCCGGGGTTTTTTAGGTTCGGCGCCGGGCAGTAGGGTGGAAGTCTCTTTGGCAGGCTGCGGGGTGGGTCAGGTGCCTAGTTCACGTGCCTGGCGATGGTTCCCCAGCGTCAAGGACGTCATTTTCCAGAGTAAGAACTCATGGAACATGGCAACGACAACGCCCCGGTCGCAAGGCGCACCGGGGCGAGATGGTCAGGGGAGACCGTCGTTCAGTGGGCGATGCCGGGGATCTCCACCTGGCGCGGGCAGGCCTGGCCGTCGGGGCCGAACAGGTGGCAGTGGTCGCCAGCCAGGCCCAGGTCGACGACCTGGTGTTCCTCGAGGTGGGCCAGGCCGTCGAGGCGCTGCGTCACGGTGCCCTCGGCGCCCTCGACATGCAGGTGGGCGAGGGTCTCGTAGCCGAGCTTCTCGGCCACCATCAGCTTGGCCTTGAGGATCGCCTCGCCCTGCTCGGGGGCAACGAAGTCCTCGGCGCGAACCCCCAAAGTGGCGGTATCGCCCGCCTCGAGGCCACGCCCGTCTGCCGCCACGGCCAGTGTCTCGCCGGAGGGCAGGCGCACGCCGGTGCGCCGCGGGCCCGGGTCGACCACCGTCACCGGCAGGGTGTTGATGCGTGGCGAGCCGATGAACTCGGCCACTTCGAGGGAGTTGGGGAAGTGGTAGAGCGACAGCGGCGCGCCGACCTGGGCGATGCTGCCGCTCGACAGCAGCACGATGCGGTCGGCGAGTGTCATCGCCTCGACCTGGTCGTGGGTGACGTAGATCATGGTGGCGCCGAGGCGCTTGTGCAGCTCGGCGATCTGCACCCGCATCTCGACCCGCAGCGAGGCATCCAGGTTGGACAGCGGCTCGTCGAACAGGAACACCGCCGGCTCCTTGACCAGGGTACGGCCGATCGCCACCCGCTGGCGCTGGCCGCCGGAAAGATCCTTGGGCTTGCGCTCGAGCAGCTTAGTCAGCTGGAGGATGTCGGCGGCGTGGTCGACGCGGCGGCGGATCTCGGCCTTGTCGGTGCGTGCCAGCTTGAGGCCGAAGGCCATGTTCTCGGCCACCGTCATGTGCGGGTACAGCGCATAGGACTGGAAGACCATGCCGATGTCGCGCTCCTGGGGCGGGATCTCGTTGATCCGCTCGCCGTCCAGGCACATCTCGCCGCGGGTGATGTCCTCGAGGCCGGCGACCATGCGCAGCAGGGTCGACTTGCCGCAGCCCGAGGGCCCGACGAACACCACGAACTCCCCGTCGTTGATGGTCAGGTCGATATCCCGCGAGATCTCGACGCCGTCATAGTCCTTGCCGATGTTTTCGAGTGTCAGACGTCCCATTGCGCATCCTCCTGCTCGGATTGCGGACAGCGGGCGATGGCGATGCCATACGCCGGCAGGGTGAGGGTGCCGTTACGCCATTGGCCGTTGACCATCGCCGGGGCGTCATCGAGGGCGCGCGCGGCGCGCGGCGCCGGCAGCTCGCGAGGTTCACCGACGAAGTTCAGCGCCACCAGCAGGCGCTCGCCGGGGGCGCTCGCCGGATGGCGTCGCTCGAGGCACAGCACCTCGTCGCGCACCGGATGGTAGACGATGTCGCCCTTGACCAGCGCCGGCTGGGTGCGGCGAAAGATCAGGAAGGCGCGAGTGGCGTTGAGCAGCGAGTCCGGTTCCCGCGCCTGCTGGTCCACGGCCAGCCCCAGGTGCTCGTCGGGTACCGGCAGCCAGGGCGCGGACCTGGAGAAGCCACCGTGGGGGGCGTCGGCCTGCCACGGCATGGGGGTGCGGCAGCCGTCGCGGCCCTTGTAGGCCGGCCAGAAGGTGATGCCGGCAGGGTCGACCAGTTGCTCGAAGGTGAGGTCGGCCTCGCTCAGGCCCAGTTCCTCGCCCTGGTAGAGGCAGATACTGCCGCGCTGGGTGAGCAGGAAGGCCAGGTAGAGGCGCAGCCTGGCGGCATCGTCCTCGGCGTTCCAGCGGGTGGCCAGGCGGGTGACGTCGTGGTTGCCCAGCGCCCAGCAGGGCCA
>JAWWBV010000096.1:0-7655 GCA_033720795.1 Halomonas sp.
CCCGCTTTCGGGCCGAATCTGACGGTATTCGTCAGGCCGAGGCGAGTTCCGATAGTTGTCGGGTGTACCAGTTTTCTTGGCAGCTGGTCACCAGCAGGCGACGGCGCGCGCGAGTCATGCCGACGTAGAGCAGACGCGCTTCCTGTGACTGTCAGCCCTTCAGGAACTGGTGGCCGATCAGAGTGCGACTGCCGATGCGTGGGTGATCAAGGAGCAGCTGCGTTGGATTCAGAAGGCATCAACGCCCCGGGTTGCTCGATGGCGGATCACGAACTATCTCAAGGTCATGCAAGCGGCAGTTGCCGAGAAGCCACTGCTGAAGCCGATGGGCAAGGCTCTGGCGACGCTGGAGCGGCATGCAGAGGCAGTGGTCAGGCGTTGGATCTCGGGGCTGACGAATGCACGACTGGAAGGGATGAATGGCTTGTTCCAGGCGGCTCGTTCACGCGCCCGTGGCTACCGGAACGAGGCCAACTTCATCGCCATGATCTACCTGATCGGCAGCCCAGTGGGCCGCCTGCTTGATCAGACCAAATCCACATGAAACGACGAAGAACCCGAATTTGGCGACCTGGTTGAGATGAAATGTTGACGTATTCTGCTCATGAGATTTCGTGAGTTCCTTGAGAAGCCCCCGACCACGTTACTCATGCTAGTCTTTATGAGGATGGCCCGATCGGTTGGGGGAGACAATGGTGGGAATTGGCGCAATCACAGGGAGACGTCTGACCCAGGGTGCCTTGGTGTTGGGCCTATCCTTATGCGTTGCTGTTAGCCAGGCGGAGCCTGTATTCGAAGGCCATGTCGTTTTTTCTGGCTCTGCCACTTACCCGCCCCATCAATGGCTTGACGAGGATGGGGAGGCACAGGGTTTTGTGATCGACCTGGAAAATATGTTGGCCAGGCGCGGAGGAACAGAAGCCGAACATCTCTTGGTGCCTTGGGAACAGGCCTTGCAAGCGGTTACCTCGGGAAAGGCCGATGCAGTAGCCCTCTTCTTGTCAGAAGAGCGTAAAAAACAGTTCGATTTTACCGAGCCATTTTACTATGTCCCACATGGCATTTTTGTTGATGATGATAATAGTCTCCTTGGAAGTATAGGAGATCTTGACGGTCGCCGCGTAGCGGTAGTGAACGGGAGTTATGCAGAAAAACGCCTGTCGCAATCATATCCTGGAATCAAGTTGGTTCATGTTGATACAGAGCGCGCTTGCTTAGCTTCAGTAGATTCGCAGGATGCTGATGCCTGTGTTGAAGCTGCCCATATTGGCCAACAATACGCCGATGAGTTTGATATAATTCAAGCGAGCGCACCATTTTGGCCTCGGCCATATGTTTTTGGTGTAAAAAAAGGTAATAACGAACTGGTCGACTGGTTGAACCAACAGCTTACATTGGCTATTGCCGACGGTGCTTATGGCGACGTCTATCAGCGGTGGAAGCCTGAGTTGGAACGGGAAGAAACGACCTTTTCAGAAAGCCTGAGGAAAGTGGCGTGGGTTGCTCTTCCATTTGCTTTAATGGCTATCTTTGGATGCTGCTTCTCTTGGTACCTGAAGCGCTTGGTGGCTAGTCGAACTCGGCAGTTGACCCAAGAGCTGGCTGAGAGAAGGAAGTTGCAAGATGAGTTAACATGGCGAGCGGAGCATGATTGTCTTACGGGGCTGTTTAGTCGAGAGAAGTTTATTGCTGATCTGGATGTTTTCTTGGCTAGTGAAAACGGTTGCTCATCTACCGTTGTCTTGATACGGCTCCTGAATCTTGAGCAAATTATTCTGATGTTCAGTTATCAGGTTGGACATGACTTGATGAAGAGGTTTGGTGAACGCCTGGATGCGATGGGGTTTAGACAGGTGAGTCATTTTGGTTCAGGATTATTTGCCGCTATGCTGGATCAAAAAAATCGTTATCAGAATATTGTTGACCACATGACCGAACCCTTCGAGCTTGATTCGATAAGCCTTGATGCTCAAATTGTGATGGGGGTCAGCATCAACCAGGCGGATGGCTTGATAGATGCAGAAGAGATGGTCAGACGCACAATGACCGCCTTTTCTGCAGCCTCCAAGACAGGCAAGACCTGGCTCATCTATGGTCCTGAACTTGAGCCAGACCCCAATGATCTTTTCCTGCTGCAGGAGTTTAGGCGAAATAGTACTCGTGATATGTTTCTCGTCTATCAGCCAAAGCTTGATTTGGCTACTGGCTACATTCAAGGTGCGGAAGCTCTGCTGCGCTGGAACTCTCCTGAGCAAGGAGCTGTATCCCCTGTAAGGTTCATCCCCCTTCTTGAACAGTCAGGTTTGGTCACAGAAGTTACTCATTGGGTTGTTGAAAAAGCATGGTGTGCTCTTGACCGACTCCAGGCGCATGAAAAGTCGTTTGGGGTAAGTGTTAATATAGCGGCGCGGGATTTAATGCCGGATAGTGGCCTGGTCGGTCTCGTGTTAGAAATGCAGTCCATCAGGGAATCTCATAGAATATGCCTTGAGTTGACGGAAACGAGTGTCATAGAAGACTATTCGCATGCGTATGATGTTCTTGATTTTTTGAGGTCTTCAAACGTCTCTTGCGCAGTTGATGACTTTGGTACTGGTTACGCCTCACTATCCTATTTAAGCAAGCTGCCGATTGATGAGGTTAAGCTGGATCAGGTGTTCATCAAGGACATGATGAGCAATAATCAGAATTATTCCATAGTGGCCTCTACTATTTCATTGGCCCATAAGCTCAACCTGACTGTTACGGCTGAAGGCGTGGAGGACATGGAGACCTTGAAAGCCCTTTCGGACATGGGGTGTGATACCGCGCAAGGGTATGTTATCTCACGCCCTGTGCCCGAAAGTGAGCTTGTAGAGCTGCTTGGTCGTCGGATATTTGATGCTTCAAGAGGGAGCTTTTATAAAGAGCTATCTAGCTGAAATATGGTTGTGTTTCCTCGATTCATGGAATGACCGCAGCGCTTTGGACCGCTCGGTAGAAGCAGGAGGGCGAGCGCCGGTACCCTCCTGTTCTTTACCAAGGGGATGGAGTCTGAATCACCCCGGGTATTCTAGACACTCTCAGGCCGAGTCGAGCTCCGTTAGCTGTGATCTCTCGATAGGTTGTTCATCCGAAGCCTACTCGGAAGGCGGGAGACACGAACCAACCAATCGTGCCAGGGGGCTCGGGTGAGCACCCACAGCAGGCCCGTTCCACATCGCATGGTCGATCCTGCCAAGCCGACCACGCCCTCTGGCGATACTGCCTCCTTCTATCCCGCCTCCTAAAGCACCCAGCTTGCCTGCACCACCACGGCACCGAAGGCCGCCACGCCGGCCGCTACCGGCCAGCCGAGGGTGCGCGTGCGCCACCACACGGCCAGCGTCGCGAGCACGCCGATCCCGGTCGCGAGCCAGGAGATGCCATCGAGTGTCTTCGGTACCAGCGAGGTGCCGAGCAGGGCGGCGATCATCAGCGGTCCCAGGATGCCGAGCCACTGGGGCATGGCGTCGATGCCGTCGTCGCGACCGAGCCGTTCCAGGCGGCGTCGCATCCACAGCATCGGCAGCAGGCGCAGCAGCAGGGTACCGCCGGCCGAGGCGATCACGGCGATCCACATAGCGCTACTCATGGCGGGCTCCTTTCGCGGCGGGGCGGCATTTCACGGCCTGGAAGCAGATTGCCCCGCAGGCGGCGGCGAGGGGAATCGCCAGGTTGGTGAAGCCCGTCACGGTCAGGGCGAGGGCGCTCAGGATGGTCAGGCTCAGGGCCAGGCTCCAGCGCCGGGAGGTGAAGCGGGGCACCACCAGCACGAGGAAGAGGGCCGGCAGGGCGAAGGGCATGATCTCGCCGAGCAGCGGCCAGCGCGCCATCAGCTCCTCACCGGCGAGGGCGCCCAGGGCGGTGCCGGCGATCCAGCTGGCCCAAGCGAACAGGGCGGCGCCGGTGAACCAGCCGAGTCGCTGCGCTTCCGGCAGCTGCGGCAGGCGGGTGTGCGCCAGGGCGAAGACCTGGTCGGTGAGGGCGTGCATCAGCCAGGGCCAGCCGCGGCTCGCCGTCAGCCAGGGCGCCAGGTTGGGGGCATAGACCACGTGGCGCACGTTGATCAGCAGCGTCATGACCACCACCAGCCACAGCGGCGAGCCGGCGGCGGCCATGCCGACGAACAGGAACTGCGAGGCGCCCGCATAGACCAGGGCCGAGATCAGCACCGCCTCCTGGGCAGTGAAGCCCGCCTGGATGGCGACCAGCCCGAAGGAGATGGCCACCGGCACGTAGCCACCGAGCAGGGGGATCGCCTCGCGCATGCCGATCAACCAGGGGCGCGGAGACGAGGAGACGGCCTGCTGGCTCATCGCGGTACCTCCCCGCAGTAGACCACGCTGACCAGCAGGGTGGCCCAGTCGTCGCCGGTGCGATAGCAGTGCGCTCGATCGGCGGCGAAGGTCAGGGTATCGCCGGCGGCGAGCCGGCGTGTCTCGCCCTCCGGCCCGGCCTCGAGGCGGCCGCTGATCAGGGTCAGGGACTCCCGGGTGCCGGGGGTATGCGGCTCGGCGACGCGGGTCGTGAAGGGCGCGCAGCGCATCCAGTAGGCATCGACCTGGGGGCTGTCCTTGCCCTGATCGATCAGGCGCACCTCCACGCCGTCCTCGCCGAGGGGCACGGCGATGGGGGCGACCAGGGTGCCGAAGGGCACCTTCAGTTGCACCGCCAGGCGCCAGATGGTGTCCAGGGTGGGGTTGCCGTTGCCCTGCTCGAGGCGTGACAGGTTCGACTTGGCGATGCCGGCGGCGGCGGCCAGCTGCGACAGCGACCAGCCCCGGGCCTTGCGCAGGGTCTGCAGGTGCTGCCCCAGGGTGCTGAGGGAGGGGGTATCCATGACAGGCGATCTCGTTGTTCCTTTTATCGAACGTTCTATCTAGAGAACGTTCGCCTGTCAACTATCTCCTCGGCCGCGGCCGGAGGCCTCGGGGAGATCGTTGCCCGTGCCGGGCGGTTCGAGCGCCGCCACTGAGATCGAGCCCTCGTTGAGGCGACGTGCTACCCCGTACATGGGACGGCTGGTAGGCTTGAGGCTTCCCGTTACCCATAAGTGCCCGCCCGCCATGGAAATTCCCCATCAGCGCCTGATCTATTTCCAGCTGACCGTCGAGACGGGCTCGATCCGCGCCGCGGCGGCCAGGCTTGCCATCGCGCCCTCGGCGGTGAGTCGCCAGATCGCGCTGCTGGAGTCGGCGGTGGACGCCACCCTGCTGGAGCGGCGCCGCGACGGCGTCTGTCCCACCCCGGAAGGGGAGCTGTTGCTCGACTACTGCCACCGTCGCACGCGCCTGGATCGCCACTTCAGCGATGCCCTGGACGCCTACCAGCGGCTGGAGACGGGGCAGATCACCCTGCATGTGGGGGAGGGCTTCGTCGGTGACCTGATCGGCCATCCGCTGCGCGAGTTCACCGAGAGCCATCGCGGCATCCGCCTGAAGATCGACACCGGCAGCACCCGGGAGATCATCGAGGCGGTGGTCAACGACGAGGCGGACATCGGCCTGATGTATCACGAGCAGGTGCATCCGCACCTGCGCTTCTGGCAGTCGACGCGCCAGCCGCTGGTGCTGCTGATGGCGCCGCAGCATCCGCTGGCCCAGCAGGAGCAGGATCCGATCACCCTGGCCGCGCTGGCCGGCCATCCCCTGGCGCTTTGGCACCCGGGGCACGGCGTGCGCGAGCTGGTCGACCTGGCGTTTCGCGAGGCCAGCCAGCCGCTGACGGTCGGCATCCAGACCGGCTCGCTGGAGGTGCTCAAGCACTCGGCGCGGGCCGGGCTCTGCGCGACGCTCTTGCCGCGCTTCGCCGCCGCCCGGGAGCTGGAGGAGGGGTCGCTGGTGGTCCGCGACGTGGTGGGCAAGCATTTCACCCAGGCCAACGCGCACATGGTGACCCGCGTGGGCCGGCGCATGCCCCGGGCGGGGTTGCAGCTGCTGCGCCACTTGCAGCACTGGATGCGCGCCTTCCGCTGTGACGGCGTCTCACTCGACGCCTGAGCGCGCCCGGCGGCTCGGCCGCCGGGCGGGGCGTGACGCTCGCCCCGCCTACGCCATTGCGTGCTCCTCGAAGCGCAGCAGGGTGCCGCCCAGCACCCTGGGGGCGATGTCGCTGATCTCCGGCGAGATCGACTGCCAGGCGATCCCGTGGTCGGCCCAGTGGGCCTGGGCCGCGGCCAGCGATTCGCACGCCAGGCTCAGCGCCACGCCGCGGGTCGGCCCGGGCGCGAGGCCGCGCAGCATCGTGAAGCGCTCCTCGATGGCCGCCGGCGTGAGCAGGTAGGCGTTGCCCTTCTCGGTCTCGATGCAGTAGCCCCCCTCGCAGTGCCGCACGGCCAGCTCGCCGTGCACGCGGCGCAGCAGGTCGATCTCCCGGGCCGGTTCGGCGCTGACGTACCACAGCGAGGTGATCTCCTGGACGGTGTTGGGGTGCGGCTCTCGGGTCGGCGCGGTACGAAAGAGCTCGGGGCGCAGCTGCTGGCAGAGGAACTGGGTCAGCAGCGGGGCCTCGGGGCGGTGCACGATGGTCAGGGCGACCCCCACCTCCTCGTCACGGCCGTCCGGCAGGTGGGCGAGGCGGCGAAAGACGATCGGCGCGGGCGGCTCGGCCCCCCGCGCCACCAGCGCCTGGTGGTCGCGGGCCATCTCCTCGCTCTCCAGGGCCACCATGGCGATGCCCTCGCCGAGCGCCAGGCGCTCGGCGATCTGTTGGCCGAAGGCGAAGCCATTGTCGTCCCGATGGTCGAGCCGGTCCGGGCGGCCGATGCCGATCAGCTCGATGAAGTTGCGCGGGAAGAACAGCAGGTGGTTGTCGGTGCCCCAGGGGTGTTGGTGGCGCGTCTGCACGCGAAAGCCGAGCCGCCGCGCCTGCTCGGCGCTGGCGGCGAGGTCCTGCACGGCGATCAGCGGATGGTCGATGCCGAAGCTCATCGGGCGCCCCCGGGCGCGGCCTGGCCGTCGCCGTAGCCCATGGCGGCGGTGGCCTGGGCGGCGGTCTCCACCCAGACGCTGCGCGGCAGGGTGTACTCGCGCAGGCCGTCGAGGCCGCTGGAGCGGCCATAGCCGCTCTCGCCGAGCCCGCCGAAGGGCGACATCACGTTGATGGTCTTGTAGCTGTTGACCCAGACGGTGCCGGCGCGCAGCCGATGGGCGACGCGCAGCGCCCTGGCGGTGTCGCGGCTCCACACCGCGCCGGCCAGGCCGAAGCGGGTGGCGTTGGCGAGCGCCACGGCCTCCTGCTCGTCGCGGAAGGTCATCACCACCAGCACCGGGCCGAACACCTCCTCGTTGGCGATGGTCATCTCCGGGGTGACGTCGGTGAGGATGGTCGGCGCCAGGAAGTAGCCCTCGGCGGTCTCCGCCGGCAGGCCGGCCGGCGCCTTGCCGCCGGTCAGCAGGGTGGCGCCCTGGGCGAGGGCCTCGTCGATCAGCGCGTGGACCCGCCGGTACTGGGCGGCGTTCTGCAGCGGCCCCATGCGGGTGGCGTCGTCGGTAGGCAGGCCCACGGCGATCGCCTCGGCGGCGCGGGCCAGGCGCTCGGTGAAGGCGGGCAGCAGGCTCTCCTGGAGCAGCAGGCGCGAGCCCGCCACGCAGCTCTGTCCCGCCCCGGCGAAGATCGCGGCCTGGGCGCCGGCG
>JAWWBV010000097.1:0-7637 GCA_033720795.1 Halomonas sp.
GGCTCGCCGGCGAGGGCGCCGGCGCCTTCCTCGAGGCGATGTACGGCAACGAGCCGGCCTGCTGGCGCGACGACCTCGACGGCATCCCGCGGCTGCGGATGATCGTCAACGCCTTCACCCGCATGCGCTTCCTCGATGCCCGGGGCTGCCTCGACTTCGCCGCCAAGGAGGGGCTCGACAGCGCCCCGGCAGGCTTCGCCCCCTGGTTCCAGTACCCCCGCCAGGACGACCCCTGGCTGCTGTTCGGCCACTGGGCGGCGCTCGAGGGCGAGACGCCCGAGAGCCGCGTGCGCGCCGAGGCGCTGGACACCGGCTGCGTCTGGGGTCGCCGACTCACCGCCCTGGCGCTCGAGAGCGGCCGGCGCATCAGCGTGCCGAGCCGCCAGTGAAACGACCGAGACGCTCCCCGACGACGAGATTTTCTTGATGAACACCGCTCCCTTCCACCACCTCGACATCGCCACCCTGGCCGACTGGCTCGAGGGCGACACGCCCCTCACCCTGGTCGATATCCGCGATCCCCAGAGCTTCGCCCAGGGGCACGTGCCCGGCAGCCGGCGCCTGGGCAACGATACCGTCGAGGCCTTCCTCGGCGAGGCGCCGCGCCAGGCCCCCCTGGTGGTGATCTGCTATCACGGCCACTCCAGCCAGCAGGCCGCGGCCTGGCTGGCCGGCCAGGGCTTCGCCGAGGTCTACAGCCTCGATGGCGGCTTCACCGACTGGCAGCATCGCCACTCCGACCGCGTGGAGCGCTGAGCCATGAGCGCGAGCGACGACCGCTACCTCGAAGGCCTCGCGGTCTATCGCGTCGGCGGGGCGGTGCGCGATGCCCGCCTGGGCTGGCCGGTCAAGGACACCGACTGGGTGGTGGTCGGCGCCACCGCCGAGGAGATGCAGCGCCGCGGCTTCAAGCCGGTGGGGCGGGACTTCCCGGTCTTCCTGCATCCGGTGAGCCACGAGGAGTTCGCCCTGGCGCGCACCGAGCGCAAGTCGGGCCATGGCTACACCGGCTTCGTGGTGCATGCGAGCCCCGAGGTTACCCTCGAGGAGGACCTGGCGCGTCGCGACCTGACCATCAACGCCATGGCCGAGACCCCCGCGGGCGAACTGGTCGACCCCTACGGGGGGCTCGCCGACCTCGAGGCGCGTCGGCTGCGTCACGTCTCGCCGGCCTTCGTCGAGGATCCGCTGCGGGTGCTGCGCACGGCGCGCTTCCTGGCCCGCTACGCGGGGCTCGGTTTCGTCATCGCCGAGGAGACGCGCGCGCTGATGCGCTGGCTGGTGGCAAGCGGGGAGCTTTCGCACCTGGTGGCCGAGCGAGTCTGGGCCGAGACCGAGAAGGCGCTCTCCGAGCCCTGGCCGGAGGTCTACTTCCAGGTGCTGGCGGCGTGCGGGGCGCTGGCCGTGCTGATGCCGGAGCTGGCCGCGGACGACGCGGACCTCGACGCGGCGCTGGGGCGCCTGCATCGGCTGCCCGAGGACATCGAGGCCGAGGCGCAGGTGCGCTGGCGCTGGGCGCGCCTGGTCGAGCACCTGGATGACGATGAGCGCGAGGCGCTCTCCGAGCGGCTGCGCCTGCCGCGGGCGCATCGCGAGCTGGCCACCCAGGCGGCCAGGACCCGGGCGCTGTGCCGGCAGGTCGCGGCGAACGGTCTCAACGGGTCGCAGGTGATGCGCTGGCTCGACGGCATCGATGCGTGGCGCCGCGGCGATCGGGTGGCGCCGCTGATCAGCCTGGTGAGCCTGGACGCCCCGGCGCTGGCCGAGGACCTGGCCCTGGCCTGGCGGCTGGCGGTGCAGATCCTGCCCAGGGCGCTGGTGGCGGAGGGCTACCAGGGGCGTGAGCTCGGCGAGGAGCTCTCGCGGCGCCGCTGGGAGGCGATCGAGGGGGCGCTCGCCGACCCCGAGGCGTGACCGTGCGGGCTGGGCTACTCCTCCGCGCGGGAGAGGCGGCGCCCCCGCCAGGTGAAGTCCACCGGCCAGAGGCGCTGGTCGTCGGCCGCGAAACGCGCCCAGTGGTCGCGATAGGTCTCGCCGGTGAGGGGGTGGCGCGCCTCGGGCAGCAGCTCGGCCAGGGGCTGGAGCACGAAGGCGTGGTGGAGGATCTCGCCGCGGGGCAGGGCGACGCCGTCGTGGTCGCCGCTGAGCATGCCCACGGTGAGCAGGTCGATGTCCAGGGTCCGCGGGCTGAACTTGGGGACGTCCTTGCGCCGGCCGTGGGCGAACTCCAGGCGCTTGCACCAGGCCTGCAGCTCGCCCACCGAGCGCTCGCTCTCGAAGGCCACCACCAGGTTGTAGAAGTTGCGGCCGTCCTCGAAGCCCACCGGCTCGCTCTCGAAGATCCGCGAGACGGCGAGCGCCCCGAAGCTCTCCTCCAGCGCGTCCAGGCAGGCCAGGACGTGATGCTCGCGCTCGATGTTGCTGCCGATGCTGACGGTGACCCGGGCCATCAGGCGCCTCCCGGCCGGCTGCCGCGCTCGATGGAGACCCCCACCGCGCTGGCCGCGGCCACGGCGCCGGGCTTGCGCACGGTCAGGCGCAGCCAGGCGATGGCGAACTCGGCGCGCAGGGTCTCGGCCAGGCGCTCGGCGAAGGTCTCCACCAGGGCGAACTGATGCGCCTCGGCGAAGCCGGCGATGCGCTCGCTGATGGCGGCGTAGTCCAGGGTCTGGGCGATGTCGTCGCCCGCCGCGGCGGGGCGGATGTCGGTGCCCAGCTCGAGATCGAGGCGCAGCGTCTGGGTGATGGTGCGCTCCCAATCGTAGACGCCGATCACGGTGTCTACCTCGAGCGCGTCGATCAGCACAAGATCCATCGGGGCTCCCCGGTCATTGGTGGTTACGGCCTTGGTCGTCGCGGCCCTGGTGGATGCGGGCAGGGTAGGCGCGGGCCGCCTGCTGGCCCCAGATTGTACGCCAGCGCGTTCCCCGACGACACCGCGGGGGCGAGGCCTGTCGTCCCCGGCCCCTGGCTGGCAGAATCGAGGCATCATTGCGAAGGAGCCCGCCCGTGGAGGCGCCACTCGACCTCATCCTGCCGCTGATGGCGATCGGCTATCTCAGCGGCACCTGGCTCGGCGCCCTCGCGGTGTGCCGCCTCGCCGGCGTGGGCGACCCGCGGCTCGCCGGCTCGGCCAATCCGGGATTTTCCAACGTGCTGCGCCTGCATGGCCCGCGCCTCGCCCTGGCTACCCTGGTCGTCGACGTGGTCAAGGGGATGCCGGTGCTGTGGCTCGCCATGTGGCTTGGCCTGCCGCCCTGGGGGCTCGGGCTCGTCGGCCTCGGCGTGCTACTGGGCCACGCCTACCCGGCCTGGCACCGCTTTCGCGGCGGCAAGGGGGTGGCCAGCGCCTTCGGCGTGATGCTGGTGCTCACGCCCTGGGTGGCGCTCTGCTGTGCCGCGCTCTGGACCCTGCTGGCCTGGCGGGTGCGCACCGCGGCCGTGGCGTCGCTGGCCAGCGCCGCCATGGCACCGCTGGCCAGTATCTGGCTGGCGCCGGAGTTCGTGGGAGTGGTGATGGTCTTCACGCTGCTGGTACTGGGGCGCCACGTGCTCAATATCCGCCGGCTCGGGCGCGGCGATGAGCCCGGGTTCTAGCCGGGTCCGTCACGTCTTGAGTACTGGGGATGTCACGCCTTGGCGGGCGCCTGAAGCTCATCCATCGGCCAGCGGGGCACCGCCTTCATGATGCCGGTCTCGTCCCGTTCGCCGGCCAGCAGGCGCTGGGCCCCCACATAGGCGATCATCGCCCCGTTGTCGGTGCAGAAGCGCCCGCGGGGGTAGTAGGCCCGGGCATCGCGCTTGGCGCATTCGCGCTCCAGGCGCTCGCGCAGCCGCACGTTGGCGCTCACGCCGCCGGCGACCACCAGGCGCTTGAGGCCGGTCTGGTCGAGGGCACGACGGCACTTGATCACCAGGGTGTCGACCACCGCCTCCTCGAAGGCGCGGGCCACGTCGGCGCGGGCCTGGTCGTCGAGCTCGCCGGCGCCCTCCAGCTGGCGGATGGCGGTCAGGGTGTGGGTCTTGAGCCCCGAGAAGCTGAAATCCAGCCCCGGACGGTCGGTCATGGGGCGCGGAAAGCGCAGTCGCTTGGGGTCGCCCTGCTCGGCCAGACGCGCCACCTGGGGGCCGCCGGGGTAGGCGAGCCCCAGCATCTTGGCGGCCTTGTCGAAGGCCTCGCCGGCCGCGTCGTCCACCGACTCGCCGAGCAGGCGGTACTGGCCGAGCCCCTGCACCTCGACCAGCTGGGTGTGGCCGCCGGAGACCAGCAGCGCCACGAAGGGGAAGCCCGGCGGCTCGTCCTCCAGCATGGGGGCCAGCAGGTGGCCCTCCATGTGGTGGACGCCGAGCACCGGGATGTCCAGCGCCCGGGCCATGCCGTGGGCGGTGCTGGCGCCGACCATCAGCGCACCGACCAGGCCCGGGCCGGCGGTATAGGCGATGGCGTCGAGCTCGTCGCGGGCCAGGCCCGCGTCGTCCAGCACCTGCTGGATCAGCGGCAGCAGGCGCCGCGTATGGTCGCGGGAGGCGAGTTCCGGCACCACGCCGCCGTACGCGGCGTGCATGGCGATCTGGCTGTAGAGGGCGTCGGCGACGAGGCCGCGCCCGGTGTCGAAGAGGGCGACGCCGGTCTCGTCGCAGGAGGTCTCGATGCCCAGTACGCGCATGATATCGGCTCGGTAATGCGTGGATGGCGGCATTCTACGCATTTTGCCCCCCGTCGGCAGCAGGGAAACGATTTGCACGCGCTCGGCCGGACGACTAGAATACTGTCCGCTGCAAGACTGGGTCGTGCACCCAGGGGCCATTCCTCGCGTATTCACGCATCGTTCCGGTTCGCCTGGCGATCTCGGAGCGTGTTTCGTGGAGGGGCGAACCCCGCCGGGTGTGCGTACAAACCGAACTCAAGTTACCCAAGGTAGGTGAGTGCTTAATGCCTTCTGTCAAAGTACGTGATAACGAGCCGTTTGACGTCGCGCTGCGTCGCTTCAAGCGTTCCTGTGAAAAGGCCGGTGTCCTCTCGGAAGTGCGTCGTCGCGAGCAGTACGAGAAGCCGACCGCAGAGCGCAAGCGCAAGGCGGCCGCGGCCGTCAAGCGCCATGCCAAGAAGCTTCAGCGTGAGCGCAAGCGTTTCGAACGGCTCTATTGATCCGTACTGGAGTCGGTGAGGGCATCCGGCCCATGCCGTCTCAAGAGGGACGCCAAGCGGCCGCCTAACGGTGGCCGCTTGTTTTTGTCGCCGCCCGGTCGCTTCCCGCTCCCGCCTCGCAGGTTGTCCGCATGTCCGGTCAGATTCCCCAGCGCTTCATCGATGATCTCCTGGCCCGCGTCGACGTGGTCGAGGTGGTCGGCGAGCGCGTGAAGCTGAAGAAGGCCGGGCGCAACCACTCCGGGCTCTGCCCCTTCCACCAGGAGAAGTCGCCCTCGTTCACCGTCAGCGCCGACAAGCAGTTCTACCACTGCTTCGGCTGCGGCGCCCACGGCAATGCCCTGCGCTTCCTGATGGAGTACGACAAGCTGCGCTTCCCCGAGGCCGTGGAGCAGCTGGCCGGCCGGCTCGGCCTGGAGGTGCCCCGGGAGGGCGCCGACGACCCCCGGGCCCAGGCCCGCGAGCGCAAGCGCAAGGAGGGGGTCAACCTGCTGGAGCTGTCGGCCAGCTACTTCCGCGAGCGGCTGAAGATGCCGGAGGGCGAGAGTGCCCGCCGCTACCTGGCGGAGCGCGGGCTGTCGCCGGAGGTCCAGCAGACCTTCGGCATCGGCTGCGCGCCGGCCGGCTGGGAGGGGCTCAAGCGCCACCTGGGCGAGCGCGGCATCGCCGAGTCGGTGCAGATCGAGTACGGCCTGCTGGTGCATCACGAGGAGAGCGGGCGCACCTACGACCGCTTCCGCGACCGGGTGATGTTCCCGATCCGCGATATCCGCGGGCGCACCATCGCCTTCGGCGGGCGGGTGCTGGGCGATGCCAAGCCCAAGTACCTCAACTCCCCCGAGACGCCGGTGTTCCACAAGGGGCGCGAGCTCTACGGCCTCTATGAGGCGCGCCAGGCCGATTCGCGCCTCGAGCGGGTGGTGATCGTCGAGGGCTACATGGACGTGGTGGCGCTGGCCCAGTTCGGCATTCGCAACGCCGTGGCGACGCTGGGCACCTCGACCAGCGAGGAGCACCTGAGCCGGCTGTTCCGCATGGTCGGCGAGGTGGTGTTCTGCTTCGACGGCGACCGCGCCGGCCGCCAGGCGGCCACCCGGGCGCTGGAGACGGTGCTGCCGCAGATGATCGACGGCCGCCAGGCGCGCTTCATGTTCCTCCCCGAGGGGGAGGACCCGGACACCCTGGTGCGCCGCGAGGGGCCGGCCGCCTTCGAGGATCGCATCACCTGCGCGAGCCCGCTGTCGGAGTTCCTCTTCGATCACGCGGCCGAGGGACGCGACCTGGCCACCATCGAGGCGCGCGAGCGCTTCGCCAGCCAGGTGCTCGCGGCCATCGGCAAGCTGCCGGAGGGGGTGCTGAAGTCGCTGCTGCTGGGAGAGCTCTCGCGGCGCACCGGCGTCGACCAGTCGCGCTTCGAGGCGCTGGTCGCGCCCGCCGAGGCGCCGCCGGGTGAGCCGCCCCTGGCGCCGGAGCCCGAGTGGCGCCCCGAGGACGAGTGGCGTCCCGACGACGAGGGGCATGAGGCGCGCCCGGCGCCGGGCCGGGGGCGGCAGGCGCTCGGCCTGATGGGGCGCGTCCTGCAGCTGCTGGTGCACGAGCCAAGGCTGGTGGAGCGTCTGCCCGAGGCGGCCGACTGGTACCCCGAGGCGGACCCGGAGGCGCGGCTGTGTCGCGAGGTCGAGCGGCTCCTGCGGGCGGGGCGCTACCGCAGCGCCCAGGTGCTGCTGGCCCACTTCCATGGCAC
The DNA here is from genome assembly GCA_033720795.1 of Halomonas sp. GTDB lineage: Bacteria > Pseudomonadota > Gammaproteobacteria > Pseudomonadales > Halomonadaceae > Halomonas. Next base: position 6,894 of record JAWWBV010000097.1, read on the forward strand.
CCCCGAGGGGGAGCGGCTGGCCGCGCTGGCGCGCCGTGAGCTGCTGATTCCGCCCGCGGCGCGGGCCGCCGAGCTGGACGGGCTGGTCGAGCATTTCCAGCGCCATCGGCTGCGCTCGTCGCGGCAGGAGGAAGTCGACGCCTTGTTGTCCAAGCAGCAGAGGGGCGAGCGGCTCTCCCAGGAGGAGCGGCAGCGACTGATGACGCTGCTCGCCGACCCGAGGGGGTAGGGCATCGCAGGGGCGCGATGGCGCCGGCATGGCAGGGGTTGAATTTTCTGCCAACATCACCACTTAAGAGGAAGCTGCCTGTGGAAGGCGCAACCTCACAACCTAACACACCTGAATGACCGCGCAAATACACCGAACTGGCAGGAAGGCGGCCTTACCCGCTATACTTTCCGGCTTATCGAGTTTTCACCGCCTCAGTACTTCAGGTGCTTCATTCTTCTTCGTCGAGATAGGGTTTCTATGGCTGGAAATGCGCAGCAGCAGTCACGTCTGAAGGAGTTGATCGCGCGCGGCAAGGAACAGGGCTTCCTGACCTATGCCGAGGTCAACGACCACCTTCCCGAGGATATCGCCGACCCGGATCAGGTGGAAGATATCATCGGCATGATCAACGACATGGGCATCAGCGTCGTCGAGGAAGCCCCCGATGAAGATACCCTGATGATGTCGGATCACTCCACCGACGAGTCGGCCGCCGAAGAGGCCGTCGCCGCGCTCGCCGCGGTGGAGAGCGA
>JAWWBV010000098.1:0-7627 GCA_033720795.1 Halomonas sp.
CCGGCCGTCCGGGGCGTCGGCCGAGGGCGTCACGGTCGCCGCGTTGGCGGTCCACATGCTCGAGGCCGAGCAGACCGCGCGCAGCAGCTGCGGCGCCTCGCCGGCCGCCCGGGCCAGCACCTGGGCATCGCTGCCCTGGAACCCCAGGCGGCGCAGCGCCCCCAGGTCCGGGCGCTGCTGGGGGGGCAGCACGCCCTGGGCGTAGCCGGCGTCCATCAGCGCCTTCATCTTGCCCAGGCCCTGGAGGGCGGCCTCCTTGGGATTGGCCACCAGGCCCGGGTGGGTCATGGAGGCCAGGTTGCCCAGGGCCAGGCCGGAGTAGTTGTGGGTCGGGCCGACCAGGCCGTCGAAGTTGACCTCGCGCACATCCGCGATCGGCGGTTCCCCGATATCGTTCCTTCCATCGCTCATAGCGTCACCCCCGGCGGCAGCGTCTCGGGCAGGACCAGCGCCTCGCTCTCCATGGAGGCCACCGGGTAGGCGCAGTAGTCCGCGGCGTAGTACGCACTCGGGCGATGGTTGCCGCTCGCGCCCACGCCGCCGAAGGGCGCGTCGCCGGAGGCGCCGGTGGTCTGGCGGTTCCAGTTGACGATGCCGGCGCGGATGCGCAGCAGGAAGTCGTCCCAGTCGCCGCGCTCGCCGCCGATCAGCCCGGCCGAGAGGCCGTAGCGGGTGTCGTTGGCCAGGCGCAGGGCCTCGTCCCAGTCGCGGTAGCGATAGACCTTGAGCAGCGGGCCGAAGTGCTCCTCGTCGGGCACCTCGAGGCCGGTGACGTCGATCAGCGCGGGGCTGAGCAGGCTGGTGCCGGCCTCCAGGCGCTCCATGCGCGAGAGCACCGTGCCGCCGCGCGCCTCCAGGTCCTCCTGGGCCGCGAGCAGGCCGTCGGCCGCCGCCACGTTGGCGAGGCCCGCGTAGAAGGGCGCCGGCTCGCTGAACTGGCCGGCCACCCGTAGCCGCGAGATGGCGTCGCTGAGGGCGTCGAGCAGGTGATCGCCCACCTGGCCCTCGGGCACGATCAGCCGCCGGGCGCAGGTGCAGCGCTGGCCGCCGGAGAGGAAGGCCGACTGCAGGATGGTCAGCACGGCGGCTTCCTGGTCGGGCACGTCCTTGACCACCAGCGGGTTGTTGCCGCCGAGCTCGAGCGCCAGGATCTTGTCGAACTGGTCGGCGAACTGGCGATGCAGGAGGCCGCCCACCCGGGCGCTGCCGGTAAACAGCAGGCCGTCGATGCCGGGGTGCGCCGAGAGCGCCTGGCCCGTGGCGGCCGCGCCCTGGACGAGGTTGATCACCCCGTCGGGCAGCCCCGCCTCCCGCCAGCACTGCAGGGTGAGGTCGGCGGTCAGCGGCGTCTGCTCGCTGGGCTTGAAGACCACGCTGTTGCCGGCCAGCAGCGCCGGGACCATGTGGCCGTTGGGCAGGTGGCCGGGGAAGTTGTAGGGGCCGAACACCGCCATCACGCCGTGGGGACGGTGGCGCAGCACGGCGGTGGCATCGCCCAGATCGCGGCTGCGCTCGCCGGTGCGCTCCTGGTAGGCGCGCAGGGAGATCGCCACCTTGCCGATCATCGCGCCGATCTCGGTGCGCGCCTCCCAGAGGGGCTTGCCGGTCTCGTGGGCGATGGTCGCGGCGAGGTCCTCGCGGTGCGTCTCGAGCACCTCGCGAAAGCGCTCGACCAGCGCCTGGCGCTCGGCGAAGGGGGTGCGGGCCCAGGCCGGGAAGGCCTCGCGGGCGGCCGTCACGGCGGCATCCACCTGGGCCTCGTCGGCCGCCTGGCCCTCCCAGAGACGCGCGTCGGAGACCGGATCGCGCTTGGCGAACGCCTCGCCGCGTCCCGCCTGCCAGGTGCCGCCGATCAGCAGCTGTTCTGTTGCCTTCATCACGCCTCCTCCTCGGTATCCAGTATGCGCAGGGTGTCGCCGGAGGCGACCTCCAGCCGGCGCGCCTCGGCCTCGTCGAGGGTCACCACGCCCTGCTCGTCCGGGCCGCGGCCCAGCCAGGCGGCCCGGAAGCCGGCCATGGCGGTGGTGGACGCCAGCCAGCGCGGGCGCGGCGTCGTCTCGAGGGTGCCGGCCTTCACCTCCACCCGGCAGCGCCGCGACAGCCGCACGCCGCGCACGTCGTCGATGTAGGCCTCGACGGTGGGGCCGCCGTCGAAGATGTCGATGTAGCCCTCCCAGCGCAGCCCCTGCTTCTTGAGCATGGCCAGCGCCGGGCGGGTGTGTTCGTGGACCTGGCCGATGCACGCCCGCGCCTCGTCGGAGAGGAACGGGGTGTAGATCGGGAACTTGGGCATCAGCTCGCCGATGAAGCTCTTCTGGCCGAGCCCGGTGAGCCTATCCGCCTCGTTGAACTCCAGCGGGAAGAAGTTGCTGCCCAGACACTCCCAGAAGGGGCTGCGGCCGCGATCGTCGAAGACGCCGCGCATCTCGGCCAGCACCTTCTCGGGGAAGCGGTCGCGGAACTCGGCCATGAAGAGCCAGCGCATCATCGACAGCAGCGCGCCGTTGCGCTGATGGCGGGGATCACCGCCACGATACTCGGGCCGCAGGAACAGCGAGGCCACCTCGGCGTCGCCGGTGTGGTCGGAGCTCAGGAAGAGGGTGTCGATGGTGCGATGCAGGTCGAGCTGCACCGAGGAGTGCGCCAGGGTGCCCAGGCGATAATGGTAAAATGGCGTCTCGCGCCCCACCTGGCCCTCGATGGCGCAGCAGCCGGCCAGCTTGCCGGTCTCCTCGTCCTCCAGCACGAAGAAGTAGAGCCGCTGGTCCACCGGGGTGCGCTCCTCGAAGGCGCTCACCGTCGAGGCGATCCGGGCGGCCAGGAACTCGCGGTTGTCGGGCAGCGAGGTGAAGCCCACGCCGGTCTCCCGGGCCAGGGCCTGGAGTTCGTCGATGTCGGTCTCGACGATCGGTCTCATGCGCATCACAGCTCTCCCTCGTCGTAGCCCGGTTCATCCTCGTCGGTGCCAGGCAGCGCCAGGGGGGCGGCCAGCACGGCGCGGCCCTCCTCCACGCCCAGCAGCTCGGCGTGCTCGGGCGAGAGCATCAGCTGCCCGGTGGGCGACAGCGCATAACGCGCCACCACGCAGCGGAAGTCCGCCAGCCGCTGGTTGGCGATCATCGCCGGCTCGGCGTCGGGCAGGGCGTGGGCCGGGCGGATGCGCACCGGATGCCAGGCGGCGCGCCGGAAGCTCGCCAGGCGCTCGCGCTCGCCCTTGATCACCGGGCCGGCATCGAAGATGTCCACGTGGCGGCTGCGCAGGAAGCCCTCGGCCAGCATCTCGTTCATCGCCGACTCGTGGTCGGGATGCTCGCGGCCGATGGCGGCGCGGGCCTGGGGCGTGAGCAGCGCCAGGTAGAGCGGGAACTGCGGCATCACCTCGGCGACGAAGCTCTTCGAGCGGACCCCGGCGAAGTAGTTGATCTCCTGGTAGTCGCGCACGAAGAAGTGGCGACCCACGCTGTTCCAGAACGGCGACTCGCCCTCCCCGTCCAGGTAGCCCGGGAAGGCCATGGCGAGGATCTCGGCGAAGCGCTCCGGGTACTGGCTGATGAACATCAGCCGCGCCCGGCGCAGCAGGCTCTCGGCGCTGGTGCCCTTGTAGCGGGCATCCAGCGACAGCGCGCAGAGCAGGGTCGCCTCGGAGACCTCGTGGGAGAGCGCCAGGGTCGGCACCTCGCGCCGCACGTCGAGCTGCTGGGAGGCGTGGATCAGCGTCTCCTGGCGATAGGTGTAGTAGGCCTCGCGGGCGCCGGCCTGGGCGCGGATGGTGGCGGTACCGGCCACCTCGCCGCGCTCCAGGTCCTCGAGCACGAAGATGTAGTGCTCGTCGCCGGGGGCCTCGATGTCGCCGGCGAAGGCGCGCTGGGAGCGCGCGATGCGCTCCTCGAGGCGGTCACGATGGGCCGGCAGGTTGGTCAGCCGCGGCGTGGCGCTGCCGGCCAGCCGCTCCATGGACGGCAGGTCCGCCGGGCGAACGGGACGAATGACCAGCATGGCAGGATCTCCGATGGGGGATGGATCGTCGCGCATGGCGGAGCGGTGCCTCACTGCGCCGCCACCAGCCGCGCCACCGCCCGCTCGAGGCGTGCCATGCCCTCGGCGATGTCCTCCTCGGGAATCACCAGCGACGGCGCCATGCGCAGCACGTTGGGCCCGGCGATCAGCGCCATGACGCCCTCCTCGATGGCCAGCGGCAGGATCTCCTTGGCACGCCCCTCGTACTCGTCGGACATCTGGGCGCCCATCAGCATGCCCATGCCGCGGATCTCCTTGAACACGCCGTACTTGCGGTTGATCGCCTCGAGGTGCTCGCGGAAGAGGTCATGGCGGTGCTTGACACCCTCGAGCACCTCGGGGGTGTCGATGTACTCGACGGCGGCCAGCGCCACGGCGGAGGCCAGGGCGTTGCCGCCGTAGGTGGAGCCGTGGGTGCCGATGGCCATGGCCGGGGCGATGGCGTCGGTGGTCAGCATGGCGCCCACCGGGAAGCCGCCGCCCAGCGACTTGGCGCTGGTCAGGATGTCCGGGGTCACGCCGTACTCCATGTAGGCGTAGAGCGAGCCGCTGCGGCCGACGCCGGTCTGCACCTCGTCGAAGATCAGCAGCGCCTGGTGCTCGTCGCACAGCGCGCGCAGCCCCTCGAGGAACTCCTGGGTGGCCGGCAGGATGCCGCCCTCGCCCTGCATCGGCTCGACCATCACCGCGCAGGTGTCGTCGCCCATCAGCTCGCGCACCGCCTCGAGGTCGTTGAACTCGGCGTGCAGGATGCCGCCGGGGATCGGCCCGAAGCCCTGGGAGTACTTGGGCTGGCCGCCGACGCTGACGGTGAAGAAGGTGCGGCCGTGGAACGACTGGCGGAAGGAGATGATCTTGTCCTTGTGCTCGCCGTGCTCGTTGTAGGCCCAGCGACGCGCCAGCTTGAGCGCCGCCTCGTTGGCCTCGCCGCCGGAGGAGCAGAGGAACACCTTGTCGGCGAAGGTGCGCTCGACCAGCGCCTGGGCGAGCTTCAGGGCCGGCTCGTTGGTGTAGACGTTGGCCAGGTGCCAGAGCTTGTGGGCCTGCTCGGTGAGGGCGTCGACCAGCACCGGGTGGCAGTGGCCAAGGGCGTTGACGGCGATGCCGCCGGCGAAGTCGATGTACTCCTTGCCCTCCTGGTCCCACAGGCGACTCCCCTCGCCGCGCACCGGGATCGCCTTCTGGGGGGCGTAGTTGGGCACCATGTACTGGTCGAAGTCGGCGCGGGTCGGGGTCTGGCTCATGTCGCTCTCCATGGTCGGAATGAGGGATTCTTGGAATACCTCGAGTATAGGGAGCGCCGCGACGGGGGGCTTTCAGCAATGGGACGGGGAGTTGTGTAAAAGGCAGCCGGGGCCGACACGGCCCCGGCGGGGGGAGTGACGCACGTTCGCGCGCCGGGGTGGGCCCTGTCGCCCGCCCCGGCGGCGGGCTCAGTGACCCTGGGCGAGCGCCGCCTGGCGCTGCTGGCGCCGGGAGAGCACGGCGAAGGTGGCGAGCATGAGCGCCACGCTCGCCAGCACCGTCAGGCCGCTCTCGGTGATGCCGGCGACGACGAACGAGACCAGCGCGATGGCCGCGTTGGTCAGCGAGTAGGGCAGCTGGGTGCGCACGTGGTCGATGTGATCGCAGCCGGCGCCGGTGGAGGCGAGGATCGTCGAGTCGGAGATCGGCGAGCAGTGGTCGCCGAAGATGCCGCCGGAGAGCACGGCGCCGATGCTGACCACCATCGGCGCATCGAGGCCGAGGGCCATGGGGATCGCCAGCGGCAGCATGATCGCGAAGGTGCCCCAGGAGCTGCCCGTGGCGAAGGACATCACCGCCGCAGAGAGGAAGATGATCGCCGGGACGATGAAGGCCGGCACGCTGCCCTCCATCAGCTCGACGATGTAGCGCGCCGTGCCCATCTCGCCGAGCAGGGAGCCGAGCGCCCAGGCCAGCACCAGGATCAGCACCACGTTGACCATCTTCTGCATGCCGGCGATGTAGGTGTCGAAGATCTCGCCGAGGCGCTTCACCTTGAAGCGGATCATCAGGCCGATCAGCACCACCGCGGCGAACAGGTAGCCGGTGCTCAGGGCGACCCGGAAGTCGCTGCCGGGCACGGACTCGAACGGGAAGCCGTAGGAGACCAGCAGGCCGAACAGGGTGACGAAGAGCACCAGCAGCGGCAGCCAGATCAGCATCGGGTGGCTCTCGCCCACCCCGTCGCCCGCCTGCGGCTCGAGCTTGCGCAGCGGCTTGGACTCGGGCCAGCTGAGCGCCCCGGTGTCGCGCACGCGGCGATCGGCGCGGCGCATCGCGCCGAAGTCGATGCCCGCCAGGGCCACCACCGGCACCGCCAGCACGGTCAGGATGGCGTAGAACTGGAAGGGGATCGCCTGGACGAAGGTGGTGAACTCGGAGGTGTCGATGCCGAGCCGCTGGAACTCCTCGCGGATCAGGCCCATCACGTAGACCCCCCAGCCGATGAAGGGAATCATGATCGCCACCGGCGAGGCGGTGGAGTCGAGGACCCAGGCCAGCTTCTCCCGCGACACCTTGACCTTGTCGAAGAGCTTCTCGAAGACGGGCCCCACGATCAGCGGCGTGCCCATGTCCGAGAAGAAGATGATCAGCCCGCCGAGCCAGGCCGAGACCTGGGTCTTCACCCGGGTATCGATCAGGTGCATGGTGCGCCGGGCCAGCGCCGCGCCGCCGCCGGAGTGCTCGACCAGCGACACGAAGCCGCCGATGAAGAGCAGCAGCACGATCACGGCGGCGTTGTAGCTGTCGGTGAGCTGGGGGGAGAGATAGTCACGGATCGTGCCGGTCGTCGCCGCGATGGGATTGCCGCCGGAGAGGATCATCAGCCCGGTGAAGATGCCGACGAACAGCGAGATGATGACGTTTCTGAACAGTACCGCGAGCACGATGGCCAGCAGGGGCGGAATGAGCGAGACGAAGCCCATGTGTTCCATCTGGAGAATCCTTTTTTTACTTGGTGTCGGTGATACCCGAAGGCGGGAGGAAGCGCCGGTACAGGGACGCAGGATGACAGCGCGGCACGTCGACGAAGCGTCTCGGCGGGCTCGCCCCGTGACATGTGGCGGTGACGCGAGGGGCGAGGAGGGTTCAGCCGTCGTCGTGGCTCTCGCCGCGCCCTGCCATGACGTGCTGCACGGCTGAAGCGGCGGCGATTTTAGCAAATTCGACTACGCCGACAACGCCTTATCGCCACCGCCCACGGCTCTCCCCTCCCTCCCCCTGCCCGGCTCGGCGCCGGATGGGGTAGGCTGAAGGGACTCATCCGCCGGGAGCCCCTCATGTTCAACACCACGGCCTGGAACCGGGTCCGCTATGGACTCTACGCGCCCGTCTACGACCTGGTGGCCGAGCGCGCCTTTCGCGAGGCGCGCCGCCGGGCCCTCGCCCAGGTGGACTGGCGCCCCGGCATGCGGGTGCTGCTGGTCGGCGCCGGCACCGGGCTCGACCTGCCCTGGCTACCCCGCGACATCGAGCTGCACGCCACCGACCTGGCGCCGGCCATGGTGCGGCGCCTGGCGCGCCGCGCCGAGGGGCTCGGTCGCGACGTCCAGGCCGAGGTGATGGACGCCGAGCGGCTCGACTA
>JAWWBV010000099.1:0-7534 GCA_033720795.1 Halomonas sp.
GGAGCCTCGTCGCTGCCGCCGGCCCAGACGGCGCCGAGCCTGCGCGCGAATGCCTGGGCCTCGGTATCGCCGGGCCGGGTGAAGGCGTAGACCGCCTGCCCCCGGGCCACGGCGAGCTGGGCGAGGATGTGCGCGGCGGCGCCGAAGCCGTAGAGGCCGAGGCGCCGGTTCGCCTCGCCGCCGGCCAGCCGCCAGGTGCGATAGCCGATCAGCCCGGCGCAGAGCAGCGGCGCGGCGGCCTGGGCATCCTCGGCGTGCAGGGGGAAGCAGTAGCGGGCATCGGCCACACAGTACTCCGCATAGCCGCCGTCCCGGGTGTAGCCGGTGAACTCGGCGCGTTCGCAGAGGTTCTCGCGGCCGGCGCGGCAGGGGGCGCAGGCGCCGCAGGTCCAGCCCAGCCAGGGCACGCCGACCCGCTGCCCGAGCGCCGGGTCGGTGACGCCCTCCCCTTGCGCGGCCACCTCGCCGACGATCTCGTGGCCGGGGATCAGCGGCAGCCGCGGCCTGGCGAGCTCGCCGTCGAGCACGTGGAGGTCGGTGCGGCAGACGCCGCAGGCCAGCACCCTGACCCGTACCTCGCCGGGGCCCGGCTCGGGCAGCGGCAGGCGCTCCAGCTGCAGCGGCCGGCCGGCGGCGTGCAGCCGCATGGCACGCATCTCGCTCATCGGGCTCTCCTCCTCGGGCGAAGGGATGGCGCAGGGATTCGCTGCCCGCAGGATAGCCCAGGGTTCAGGCGGCGACCCGCACCTCGTAGCCGGTGAACTTGCGCAGGTTGATCACGCCGCTGTCGAGGATCAGGTACTGCCCCTTGATGCCCAGCAGGGTGCCGTCGACGCGGGGGTTCTTGTCGAGGTTGTGGGAGACCACCTTGGTGGGGAACTCGAGCACCGGGTACTCGAAGCTCAGCGGTGCGGCGTCGAGGACGCGGATGGCGTCGGCGCCAAAGCGCTCGCGCAGGTTGTCTAGGCCACTGCCCAGGCGCTCGAGCAGCCGATCGCGCTCGGCGGCGAGATCGAGCGGCTCGGTGGTGCCCTTGAGCATGGCCCGCCAGTTGGTGCGATCCGAGACCTGCTCCTTGAACAGCACCTCGACGAAGCCGGACTGCTGGCGGGTGTCGACCTCGAGGATCGGCAGCGCCTGCACCGCGCCCTGGTCGAGCCAGCGGGTCGGCATCTGGCTGGCCCGGGTGATGCCGACCTTGAGCCCCGAGGCGTTGGCCAGGTAGACCACGTGGGGCTGGAAGCAGTGTCGCTCGGCCCAGTCCGGCTCCCGGCAGGTGCCCTCGAAGAAGTGGCAGAGCTCCGGTTTCATGATGCAGGTATCGCACTGGGCGAGCTTCTTGAAGCAGGGGTAGCAGTGGCCCTGGGCGAAGCTCTTTTTGGTGGCCCGGCCGCAGTGGGTGCAGGCGATGGCGCCGGTCCACTCGAGGCTCAGGGGCTTGCCGAGGCAGGCGTTGAGGTCGAGGCGGGCGTCGCCGGCGCGCAGCACGTAGCGGGCCGGCGAGCCGGGCTCGACGGCCATCTTGGTCAGGCAGCCCTGCTGCACGGCGGCGGTGTCGATCGACTCAGTCACGGCCGACGTCCCGGCCGAGGCCGGCCAGTTCCGGGGGCACGTCGGCGCCGCTGCTGGCGCTGCCGCAGGTGCGGCGCTGCAGGTAGCCGACCCGCTGCTCCTCGGGCACCTGGTTCTCCACCTCGTAGCGCATCACCGCCTCCAGGCAGAGCTCGGTCTGCTCGGCGGTGAGCATCCGGCCATCGGGCCACTTGCGCAGCGAGACGGCCTGCTTGAGGCTCGCGTAGATGGAGGGGGTCATCTGCTGGATCATGCGGTCGAAGGTCATTTCACTCATGACGGACTCTCTCGGGATGGGGCCTCAGGAGGGGCGGCGGGCACGGCCGGAATGATACCAGCCCAGCGCCAGCCCCACGACCAGTCCGCCCAGGTGCGCCTCGTTGGCCACGTTGCCGAAGCCGACCAGGGCGGCCATGTCGGTCATGGCGAAGACCAGCCAGCCGAGCATGAAGACCACCAGCATCTGGGGCACGAAGAAGCCGCTGCGCGGCGCACGCCGGGACATCAGCCAGACATAGCCGAGCAGCGCGAAGTCGACGCCAGACATGCCGCCGAACAGCACGGTGCCGGCGGCGTACTGGGCCAGGTTGGCGCCGATGCCGGCGACCAGCAGCAGCGTCAGCATCCGCCGGCTGCCCTGCAGCGCCTCGACCTGGCGGCCGAAGTACCAGAGCCAGAGCATGTTGAAGATCAGGTGCATCCAGCCGAAGTGCAGGAAGGCCGGCGACAGCAGCCGCCACACCTGCCCCGAGGCCAGGGCCTCGCCGAGGTCGCCGAAGGCCAGCCCGCCCTTGACCACGATCACCGGCACGATGGTCAGCGCCGCGACCACGCGATCGTCGAGCAGCCCCATCAGGGCGAAGACCGCCAGGCAGAGTGCCAGGGCGATGGAGGTCACCGGCACCTGGCGGAACGGCGCCAGCCACTGCTCCGCTCCCACCCGTCCGGCCCGCGACGCCTCGGGCATCAGCGGCTCGCCCCGCCGCCAGCGCTCGATCAACCCGAGCATCGCCTCGTGCTGGGCGGGGTCGACCAGCCACAGCACCTGCCCCTCGCCCTCCTCGGTGATCCGGTGCCCGATGCGGTGGGCCCACAGGGCACGACGCAGCGCACGGGTGTCGACATCGTGGGGCAGCAGGATTACCCGGTACATGGTCTCTCCAACGTCGGTGTCGTCAGCGGGGCTCGTCCCAGGCGGTGGGCGGCCGGCCGTGACGGCGCCGACCGGCCGGGCAAAGAAAAAGTCCGGCGGAGGGGGCCGCCGGACAAGAGCAAGGGATCATTCAAGGGAACACCTACTCTGATGGCGTCGGTCAACAGGAGTTCATCCCATTGACACGTTTTCGCGTAAAGAATTGTATCAATCGAAGTCGATCTCCCAGGGCTGGGGCCGGGCCTCCTCCTCGCGGGGCACGCGGATCCACACGAAGCGGTTGGCGTCGAGGCGCGCCTCGCCGCTCCAGCGGTAGGCCACCAGGCGGCCGAACTTGACGGCGCTGTAGTCCAGGCAGGCGATGTTGGCCGCCGGCAGGGCCGGTATCCCCTCGCACCAGTAGTGGCCGATGAACAGCGGCGGCTCGTCGGGACCATAGTAGCTGAGCCGCGCCCGCTCCTCCTCGGTGAGCGGGCGCCGCTCCAGGTCGCCCGGCAGGTTGTCGGGCTGGAACACCACATCGCCCCAGGTGCGCGGATGGTGCGCCCAGAAGTGGGCGCGGAAGCTGCGCCGGGTGAAGCCGTCTCCCGAGTGGATCGCCACGCCCTCTGGCAGCGGCACGTGGGTGCCGCGGGTCAGGCGATCGAGGATCCGGAACTCCCGGGTCCCGGGCACCACCGAGGCGGCCAGGAAGTCCTCGTCGATGCACCCGTCCGGATGGTCGCGGCGCAGGTCGTCGATCAGCGCCGGGTCCCAGCAGGCGTGCACCACCCGCAGGCCGTCGAGCTCGAGGAACAGCGGAATGTCCATGAACCAGGCCAGCGCCTCCTCCCACTCCTGGGGGTGGTCGCGATACTGCTCCAGGGTCTCCTGGATGATGCGGTTGTGGCGCGGCGTGTGCTCGCGCAGCCAGTCGCGGCCCATGCCGGCCGGCGCGCGGTGGCAGTAGGCCAGGGCGTTGTACTCGTGGTTGCCCATGACGATATGCGCCTCCCCCGCCTCGACCATGCGCCGGGCGATGGTGACCGCCAGGCGGATGCGCGGCCCCCGGTCGATCAGGTCGCCGAGGAAGATCACCTTGCGGCGCGGATGGCGGTAGACCCCGCCGCGCTGGTGGTAGCCGAGGCGCTCGAGCAGCGCGCCCAGGGTCGCCCCGCAGCCGTGCACGTCGCCGATCAGGTCGTAGCCTTCGAGAGTGCCTTGCATGCTCACCTCAGTCGCCCAGGCGATTGCTCCAGCCCAGCTTGCTGCGCAGGACCTCGAAGAAGTTGTGCCCCAGCGGATGGACCAGCTGGACCCGCCGCGGCTTGCGGCGGATCACCAGCACGTCGTCGGGCTTGGCCACCGCGCGCGTCTGGCCGTCGCAGCTGATGTGCGGATAGGTCTGGTTGGTCTCGCCGATATGGATGCGGATCTCGCTGGCGGCGTCGATGACGATGGGGCGACTCGACAGGGTGTGCGGGAACATCGGCACCAGGGTGATGACGTCGAGCTTGGGGTGCATGATCGGCCCGCCGCCGGAGAGCGCGTAGGCCGTGGAGCCGGTGGGCGTGGCCACGATCAGGCCGTCGCTGCGCTGGCTGTAGACGAACTGGCCGTCGAGGAAGAGCTCGAACTCGATCATGCGCACCGCCTTGCCCGGGTGCAGCACCACCTCGTTCAGGGCATCGCCGTTGCCGACCTGGACGCCGTCGCGGTAGAGCTCGGCATCGAGCAGGAAGCGCTCCTCCAGCTCGTAGCGCCCGGCGAGCACCTCGCCGACCCGCGCCTCCAGCTCGTCCGGGGAGATGTCGGTGAGAAAGCCCAGTCGGCCACGGTTGACGCCCAGCACCAGGGTGCCGCTGTGGCAGAGGGTGCGCGCGGCGCCCAGCAGGCTGCCGTCGCCGCCGACCACGATCACCAGGTCGCAGAGCTCCCCCAGCAGCCGACGGCTGGCCTCGGGATGGCCATGCTCGAGCAGCACCGTGGCGGTCCGGTCCTCGATGATGACGTGGTAGCCACCCTCCTCGAGGAAGCGGATCAGCCGCTTGAGGGTATCGACCACCTTGGCGCTGCCCAGACGACCGATCAGACCGATGTTCTTGAAGGTTGTCATGCACGGGCCTCTCGCTTCGCGGCCGGCCATTATGGCGATTGGCCACGAGGCGAGCAAACGCCCTCAGGCGGCGCTCAGGCGCCGGCGCTTGAGCCACCACTCGTTGAGCCACAGCGAGCCGACGATGATCGCCCCGCCCACGCCCAGGCGCACGAGGTCGGCGTCGCGGTTCCAGATCAGCAGGTTGACCAGCAGCCCCGCCGGGATCAGCAGGTTGTTCATGACGGCGAGCGCCCCGGCATCGACGCGGGTCGCGCCGAGGTTCCACAGGAAGTAGCCGAGCCCCGAGGCCGCGAGGCCCAGCCACAGCAGCACGCCCCACTGCATCCCGGTGGTGGGCAGGCCCTCGGCGTTGCCCAGCAGCGCGAAGGCCGGCACGGCCACCGCCAGGGCGCCGAGGTAGAACCAGGCGAAGACGCTGTGGCGCGGCAGCGAATCCGGCAGGCCCGCCGACAGCCGGCGATAGCCCACCTGGCCGAGGGCGAAGCAGAGGTTGGCGCCCTGCACGACCAGAAAGCCGGACCAGAAGCCGCTGTCGAGGCCCTGGTAGCGGATCACCGCCGCGCCCAGCACCGCCAGCGACGCGGTCAGCAGGTAGAAGGGGGTGAAGCGGCCGAACAGGGCATCGTCGAGCAGCGCGATATAGAGCGGCGTGAAGATGGTGAAGAGCAGCACCTCCGGCACCGAGAGCAGCAGGAAGGACTGGTAGAAGAAGATGTACATCACGCCGAGCTGCACCGCGCCCAGCCCCATCAGCGCCAGGCGCTGGCCGCCGCGCAGGAGCGAGGGGCGCAGGAACGGCAGGAAGACCAGCGTCGCCAGGCCGATACGCATCAGCACGGAGAAGTAGCTGTCCACCTGGCCGGCCAGGTAGACGCCGATCAGCGAGAACGAGAATGCCCAGAGGACGGTGACGCCGACGAGAAGGCCCAAGGTAAACCCCCGATACATGAGTGGTTGACGGCGATTATACCCACCCCCGTCGCAGAACCAAGGCCCCGGCGCCCCGCGCCATCAGGGCGACGAGCGACGCAGCCACCAGAGCGCATAGGCGACCCCGGGCAGCCAGCCGAGCAGGCTCAGCGCCAGGCCGATCACCACCCGCGTCGCCCCGCCGTTCGCAAGCCCGACGGCCAGCGGCGGCAGCAGCACCGCCAGGGCGTAGAGGGCCATCCGGGGCGCTGGCGCGGGCGGCACCGCCTGGTCCTGGTGCACCGATGCTGACTCGGACGGCGCCTGGGGCGCGGACGAAGCGGGGGCTCGCGCCTCGCTCGTCCCCGGCGCCTCTGACTCCCGAGCGGTGTCAGCTGCCGGCTTCTCGTCGGCCTTGACCCGCTCACCGGCGGCCGGCGTGAAGTGGCCGACGCTCGCCTCGTGCTCGAGGGCGCGACGGTGGGCCTCGTGATCGATCTTCTGCTCCAGCGTCTCGGCACCCTCGGCCAGGGTCTCGTGATAGCGCTCCCAGTCCTCCCAGTCGAAGGGCGTGCCGGCGCGGGGCCGATGCTCCCCTGCCTCTATGGCACGCGACCAGGCCTTCTCCTCCAGGGTGTTGGGGCGCTCCTGGTCACGCCCCGTGTCGAGCCCCTTGCGGGCCATGTACTCCCGAGCATCCATGATGCGGCTCCCTCGGTCAGTCCACGCCGGCGACGCCGACGGTTGATGTGCGTGAGTGTGACATATTGGAGCCGGCAAGCGTTGCCGGGTTCCTGATCGCGACCGGGCGCGGCGCCAGCGTTAACAGGCCCCTTCGCCTCGGCAAGGAGGCGTCGACTATGCTGGGAGCGAGACGAGGCAGCGCCGCGATGCCCCGGACATCGCTCCGGGAGCCCCGGCGCCCGCCAGGTCATCCCTGCCCGGCACAAGGAGCTATGCCATGCCCAACAAGGCCCCCACCATCGTGCGAGAGATCATGTCCCGCGACTGCTACCGGGTCACCGGCCAGACCTCGGTGGCCACCCTGGCCGAGGGCCTCGCGCTGCACCGCCTGCCCGGCGTGCCCGTGGTCGACGAGCGGGACCACCTGATCGGCTTCATCTCGGAGCAGGACGTGATGGGCAAGGTGCTGGAGAGCTCCTATCTCGGCGACGAGCCGCCGCTGGTCCGGGAGATGATGCGCAACGAGGTGCTGTCGGTGCCGCCCACCAAGAGCATCACCGACCTGGCCCAGGAGATGCTGGGCGCCAAGCCCAAGGTCTATCCGGTGGTCGAGCAGGGCCGACTGGTGGGGATCGTCACCCGTCGCGACGTGCTGAGCGCCCTGATCCGCATGCGTCACTCCTGAGCCCCGACCCGACGCGACAGGACACCCGGCCCCGCGCCGGGTGTCTGCGTGCTCGCGCCAGCCCGCGACGACGCGACGCCACGGCGGGCCGCGGCGGCAATCCTGCCTCCATGGGCGACGCCCATAAAGAAAGGCCGCCCCATGAGGCATGGGGCGACAAGGATCGAAAATGCAAGCTGAGGCAACAGTGTTAACGACTGCTATCGCGTTGTTGCCTACGCCACTTCTGACAGCGGTCAGGAGAAAAGTTCGCCAAGGCGCCAAAAAATATCGCCCCGGTGTGCTCGGCGCATCGCGACGCCCCGGCGAGGCACCGCGAAACAGCCACTTAGCGCGGATTCGACAAAAAAGGCCGCGGCTCCCTTGCAAAGGCTAACCACTTGGTTTTACTATCCAAATCCCTTCGCGGGTGTAGCTCAATGGTAGAGCAGAA
>JAWWBV010000100.1:0-7521 GCA_033720795.1 Halomonas sp.
GCCGCTGTGCCTGGAGGCCGTGCGCTGCCTCGAGGACGACATCGTGGCGAGCCCGGCCGAGGCCGACATGGCGCTGATCTACGGCATCGGCTTCCCGCCGTTCCGCGGCGGCGCGCTGCGCTACATCGACGCCATGGGCCTGTCGGCCTTCATCGAGCAGGCCGACCGCCTGGCCGAGGAGCTGGGGCCGCTCTACGCGCCCACCGAGCGGTTGCGCGAGATGGCCGCCGCCGGCGAGCGTTTCTATCCCGCCCCGTCCCGGGCCTGATGCCACGACCCGCGAGTGTCGGACAGAATTCCAAGGAGTAATCGATGAGCGTGAATCCGAGAGACGTGGTGGTGGTCGACTGTGCCCGTTCCGCCATGGCCAAGGCCCGGCAGGGGGCCTTTCGCCACGTGCGGGCCGAGAACCTTTCCGCCGCCGTGATGCAGGCGCTGCTCGCGCGTAACCCGGGGCTCGACCCGGCCGAGATCGACGACGTGATCTGGGGCTGCGTCAACCAGACCCTGGAGCAGGGCATGAACATCGCCCGCAACGCGGCGATCCTGACCGGCATCCCGCGCAGCGTGCCGGCCCAGACGGTCAACCGCCTGTGCGGCTCCTCCATGAGCGCGCTGCATATCGCCACGGCCAACATCCGCGCCGGCATGGGCGACGTCTACCTCATCGGCGGCGTCGAGCACATGGAGCACGTCGGCATGACCCATGGCGTCGACGTCAATCCGGCGGCCAGCCGGCACGTGGCCAAGGCGGCCATGATGATGGGCCTGACCGCCGAGCTGCTGGGCAAGATGCACGGCATCTCCCGCGAGGATCAGGACGCCTTCGGCGTGCGCTCCCACCAGCGGGCCCAGGCGGCCATGGAGAACGGCGGCTTCGATCGCGAGATCGTCGGCATCGAGGGCCACGATGCGCGCGGCTTCCGGGTCCGGGTCGATCGCGATGAGGTGATCCGCGCCGACGCCAGCCTTGAGAAGATGGCCGAGCTCAAGCCGGCCTTCGACCCGCGCGGGGGAACGGTGACCGCCGGCACCTCCTCGGCGCTCTCCGTGGGGGCCGCCGGCATGATGGTGATGAGCGGCGAGCGCGCCCAGGCCCTGGGGCTCACGCCCATCGCGCGCATCCTCTCCACCGGCGTGGCCGGCTGCGATGCCTCGATCATGGGCTACGGGCCGGTGCCGGCCTCGAAGCAGGCATTGAAGGCCGCGGGCCTGACCATCGAGGACATCCAGACCGTGGAGCTCAACGAGGCCTTCGCCGCCCAGGCCCTGCCGGTGCTCAAGGACCTGG
This sequence comes from Halomonas sp., assembly GCA_033720795.1. Classification (GTDB taxonomy): domain Bacteria; phylum Pseudomonadota; class Gammaproteobacteria; order Pseudomonadales; family Halomonadaceae; genus Halomonas. The sequence goes on from JAWWBV010000100.1 coordinate 1,292, forward strand.
GGTTGCGCGACGCCATGGAGGAGAAGGTCAACCTCCACGGCGGCGCCATTGCCCTGGGCCATCCGCTGGGCTGCTCCGGGGCCCGCATCAGCACCACCCTGCTCAATGTCATGCAGGAGCGTGATACCACCCTGGGCCTGGCCACCATGTGCATCGGCATGGGGCAGGGCGTGGCCACGGTGTTCGAGCGACTGAAATAGCCGTCAGGAGCTCATGGACCGATCGGCCCTGTGTGACGCACGACGCCGCCCCGAGGGGCGGCGTCGTGCGTTGCGGTGCCGGTTCGGCGATTGCGCGTGGCGGCGGTCAGTCGGCCTCGGGCGTCGTCTCGGTCGGCTCGATCCACCCACGTTCGCGGTAGTAGCGCAGGGCCCCCTCGTGCAGCGGCGCGGTGAGGCCGTCCCGGATCATCTCCTGCGGCGTCAGCACCCCGAGCGCCGGGTGCGAGGCCTTGAAGCGCTCGAAGTCGTCGAAGACCGCGGCCACCAGCCGGTAGACCACGTCCGGGTCGGTGGCCTCGGAGGCGACCAGGGTGGCCTTGACCCCGAAGGTCTGCACCGCCGGCTGGTCGGGGCCGTAGATATCGGCAGGGATCCAGGCGCGGGTGAAGTAGGGATAGGCCCCCACCAGCAGGTCGATGAACTCTCCCTCCACATCGATCAGCATGGCATCGCACAGCCGGATGGCCTTGGCCACCGAGGCGTTGGGGTGTCCCACGGTATAGACCATGGCGTCGATGTTGCCGTGGCACAGCTCCAGCGCCTGCTGGTCGGCCGGCAGGTGGTGGATCGACCGGAAGTTGCTGGGCGTCCATCCCCGGGCGTCCATCAGCCGCAGCATGGTGCCGCGCTGTCCCGATCCCGGGTTGCCGATGTTCACGACGCGCCCGGTGATGTCCTCCAGGCTCTCGATTCCGGCGTTACGGCGAACCACCAGGGTGAAGGGCTCGTTGTGCAACGAGAACACCGAGCGTAGCGAGTCGTCCGCCCCATCCTTCTGGAATCCCTCCGTGCCCAGGACGGCATAGAGGTGCAGGTCGGACTGTGCCAGGGCGAGTGTCAGGTCGCCTCGCCTCAGGCCCCTCAGGTTGGCACTGGAGCCGTCGGTGGGCCGTGTCTGGCAGGGCACCGTCAGGGTGCGGCAGAGCGCGCGCCCGACCACATGGTAGACCCCGGCCGGGCTGGCGGTGGCGATGACCAGGGGCTCCTCGTCCTGAGCCGCGACTGGGCCCGAGAGCAGCAGACCGCTCAGTAAGGCGGCCAGGAATCTGCAGGATATTTTCATGACATACCTCATAGAGCGTCTACCGCCAGGCCAGGGCCTCACGCCATCCCCCGAGAGAGTCAAGGGCTGACGGCAGGGCGCCGGTCGAGGCGAAGGGTGTCCGTGTAGGTTAGGGGGCTGGCAAGCCACCCTTGAGGTATAGCATGACGTGACGGAGAGGAGAGATGGTGTTTATGATCCTTCACGAACTGGAGTCAGTCTTTTGGCTGAGGCTCCTCACAGGATGCCGGCGTCGAGTCCCGCGGCCAGCGCCATGCCCAGCTCCTCCACCTGACCGATGAAGCCCTCCTGCCACTCGCCGCGCAGGATCAGCGGCGCCTGCACCCACTTCCAGCAGAGCCCGGTGACGATGCTCTCCAAGGCGCGCCGGGTGCCGGTGCCGTCGTGGCCGGCGCGCACAAAGAGCGCGCAGGGCAGCCCCTGCTTCTCATCGAGCACCGGATAGTAGCTGCGATCGAAGAAGTCCTTGAGCGCACCGCTCATGGTGCCGAGGTTCTCGGGGGTGCCGAGCAGGATGGCATCGCAGGCCCGCACGTCCTCGGGGCCCGCCTCCAGCGGCGGCTTGACCACCACCTCCACGGTCTCGATGTCCGGGTGGCGGGCGCCGCGCTCGGCGGCCTCGCGCAGTCGGCGAGTATTGGGTGAGGGCGCATGGGCCACGATCAGCAGGCGAGGCATGGCGATCTCCCGAGGCATGGATGTCGCCTGCCATCATGCCATGGGGCGGGCTCGCCGACAGGGGGCGCGTCGCTCTCGTCATGCCGCCTCAGCGCTCGCGGCGGGCGGACCAGTGGCGCTGCATCTCCAGGAAGGTGAGCGATGCCGACCAGGTGATCAGCATCAGGCCGATCAGCGCCTCGGTGCCGGTGATGAAGCGGATCGGGCCGGTCGGGACCAGGTCGCCGTAGCCCAGGGTGGTGTAGGTGATCGCCGAGAAGTACACATAATCGAGGAAGTCGAGGCTCGCCATGCCGGCCAGGTCGCCGGTCAGGGGATGCGCGCCGAGCAGGGCGAGGGCGACGGCGAAGAGCCAGATCTGGGCGACATGGGTGCCGAAGAGCACGAAGCTCAGCATCAGGAAGCGCACGCGCAGGGAGTGCCGCGACGTCTCAAGGAGCTGCCAGAGGCGCAGCGACACCTCGTAGTGCATCAGGATGCAGGCCAGGACGGTGATCAGGGTCATTGCCATCGCCCAGAGATGGCCATTGTAGAGGGTGGCAACGAGCACGGTGGGCATTCCCTTGAGTAGATAGAGGGGAAGCCTAGCGTGATCCTGGCCCCGTCGTCACGGGCCTGCCTCCCGCGCTGCGATGACGCTCCCCCGGGGCGCTGCTAGGATGAAGCCATCCGTCATCCGGTTGACACGCCCGTGTCACCGGTGTGCCTCGCAGGGACGACACCATGACCTCATCCCCCGCCGTCGAGGCCGCAACCCCGGAGGATCGCCTGTCGCCGCTCAAGCTGAAACGCGTCGGCATCGATACCTACCGGGAGAACGTGGCCTATATGCATCGGGAGTGCGACCGCTACCGGGCCGAGGGCTTCCAGGCGCTGGCCAAGGTCGAGGTGCGCGCCAATGGCCAGCGCATCCTCGCCACCCTCAACGTGGTGGACGATGCCTCGATCGTCTCCTGCGGGGAGCTGGGGCTCTCCGAGGATGCCTTCGCCACCCTGGGGGTGGCCGAGGGCCATCCGGTGAGCATCCTGCAGGCCGAGCCGCCCCCCTCGATTCCCGCCCTGCACCGCAAGATCGCCGGCGAGCGCCTGACCCGGGACGACTTCCGCGAGATCATCCAGGACATCGCCGGCCGGCGCTATTCGAAGATCGAACTGACCGCCTTCGTGGTGGCCTGCGACCGCAACGAGCTCGACCGCGAGGAGGTGTTCTACCTGAGCGATGCCATGAGCCGGGCCGGGCGTCGGCTCGACTGGCACGAGCACCCGGTGGTCGACAAGCACTGCATCGGCGGCATCCCCGGCAACCGCACCTCCATGCTGGTAGTGCCCATCGTCGCCGCCCATGGCCTGCTGTGCCCCAAGACCTCCTCCCGCGCCATCACCTCGCCCTCGGGCACCGCCGATACCATGGAGGTACTGGCCAACGTCGACCTGCCCTTCGAGGAACTGGGTCGGCTGGTGCGCACTCACCGCGGCTGCCTGGCCTGGGGCGGCACCAGTCAGCTCTCGCCGGCCGACGACGTGCTGATCTCGGTGGAGCGCCCGCTCTCCATCGATTCGCCGGGGCAGATGGTCGCCTCGATCCTCTCCAAGAAGGTCGCCGCCGGCTCCACCCACCTGCTGCTCGACATCCCCATCGGCCCCCACGCCAAGGTGCGCTCCATGCCCGAGGCGCGCCGGTTGCGCAAGCTCTTCGAGTTCGTGGCCGGCCGCATGGGCCTGACCCTGGACGTGGTGATCACCGACGGCAGCCAGCCGGTGGGGCGGGGCATCGGCCCCGTGCTGGAGGCGCGAGACGTGATGCGAGTGCTCACCAACCATCCCGACGCGCCCATGGACCTGCGCCAGAAGGCGCTGCGCCTGGCCGGGCGGATGCTGGAGTTCGATCCGGACGTGCGTGGCGGCGACGGCTTCGGCCTGGCCCGGGAGATCCTCGACTCGGGCCGGGCCCATGACAAGATGCAGGCCATCATCACGGCCCAGGGCGCCACGCCCTTCGATCCCGAGCATCCGCCGCTGGCGCCGCACTGCCTGGAAGTGACCGCTCGCTCCGGTGGCGTGGTGACCGCCATCGACAACCTGCAGCTGGCGCGCATCGCCCGGCTTGCCGGGGCGCCGCGGGCGATCGGCGCCGGGGTCGACGTGCTGGCGCGGATCGGCGATGCGGTCCAGGTCGGCCAGCCGCTGTATCGGGTCTACGCCGCCTATCCCAACGAGCTGACCTTCTCCCGCCAGGCCAGCGAGCGTGACAGCGGCTTCGCCGTCGGCCGGCCCGATCAGATCACCCGACTCAACGTGGAGGGCTGATGACCCCCGTGCTGCTCTACTGCGACGACGAGGTCGCTGCCGCCTGCCGGCTGGCCGAGGCCGCGGGGCTGACGGCGGCCGCCATCGGACGCCACCGCTTCCCCGACGAGGAGCTGCGCCTGACGCTGCCCCTTCACGCCGCCGAGGCCTTTCCCGAGACCCTGGTGATCTATCGCAGCCTCGACCGGCCCAACGACAAGCTCGTCGAGCTGCTGCTGATCGCCCGCCATGCCCGGGCCCAGGGCGTGTGCCGACTGGTGCTGGTGGCGCCCTATCTCGCCTACATGCGCCAGGACATCGCCTTTCACCCTGGCGAGGTGGTCAGCCAGCCGCTGATCGGCCACTTCCTCGCCGAACTGTTCGATGTGGTGATCACCGTCGACCCTCACCTGCACCGCATCGCGCGCCTCGACCAGGCGATTCCTCTCGACCATGCCATTGCGCTCTCCGGCGCCCCGCGACTCGCCGAGCTGATCGCCGAGAAGCGCGCGAACCCGCTGCTGGTCGGCCCCGACGCCGAGGCGCATCAATGGGTGCAGAGTGCGGCCGCCGTGACCGGGTTCGAGGCCGGCGTCTGCCACAAGTCGCGCCATGGCGATCGCGATGTGGTGATCACGCTGCCCGACCTCGAGATCGAGGGTCGCGAGGTGGTGCTGATGGATGACGTGGCGAGCTCCGGCCACACACTGGCCCGCGCCGCCGAGGCCCTGCTCGCCGCCGGGGCGGCCTCGGTGGACGTGGCCGTCACCCATGCGCTGTTCGCCGGCGACGCCCTGGCGGTGATCGAGGCCGCCGGGGTCGGGGAGGTGTGGAGCACCGACTGCATCGCCCACGAGAGCAACGCCATCGCCATGGCGCCGGTACTGGGGGAGGCGCTGAAAGGGGTAGCGACGGCAGGGGGATAGATGTCCGACCGTTCCATGCTCAAGGTCTACTATGACGCCGACTGCCCCATCTGCCGGCGCGACAGGGCGCGCTACGAGCGCTGGGCCGGGGAGGCGTCCGCCTCGGTGGCGTGGATCGATGTCAACCGCCATGATGAACGGCTGCGACGACGCGGCGTGGAGCCCGAGGCCGCGCTGCTGTCGCTGCACGTGGAGGATGCCGAGGGTCGGATCGTCGACGGTATCGATGCCTATATCTTGCTGATGAGCCGCGTGCCACGGCTGCGGCCGCTGGCATGGCTGATCGGACTGCCGGTCGTGAGGCCGCTGCTGGCCAGTGCCTATCGGCGCTGGGTCAGGCGGCGCCTGGCGCGGCAGGGGCGATTGCCGTGAGTCGCCCCCACCGGCGGCCTACGGTGTTTCCTGTCCCGCTTCTGGCTTGTCACTTCCCTGGTGACCCAAGGCCCCGGCCTGATCCAGGCGCGGATGGTGGTCGAGGAACTCGCCATGCGGATCCGGCAGGGCGTCCAGGGCCTGGACGGTATGGGTGATGGCATGGATCGCCGCCAGCACGTCCTTGGTATAGCCGGTCTCGGAGATGGTGTGCATGTTGCGGATCGGGAAGCCGATCGAGGTGGCCACGCAGTCCACGGCGGCGAGCACCCCGGCCATGCCGTCGGTGCCGGTGTCGGGCCCCACGATGTCGCGCTGCATGGGAATGCCCCGCTCCCGGGCGGTGGTCTCGACGATCCGGTTGAGCTGTTCGCTGGCGATGGCGCCCACCGACATGGTGAAGCCCTTGCCCATCTCCAGCGGCTGCATGCGCCGGTCGCCGATGCCGGGGGCGGCCACGTAGTCGTGGTTCACGTCCACGGCGATGATGGCATCGGGGCGTAGCTCACCGGCCAGCACCCGACTGCCGAAGCGGCCGATCTCCTCGTAGCTGGCGATGGCGAACAGCACGCGCACCTGCTCGGTGCCGCCCGCCTCGGCGATCAGCCGCGCCACCTCGGCGGTGACGAAGCAGCCCAGGCCGTTGTCCAGGTAGGCGCCGTAGAAGGTGTCCGGGCTGAAGCC
>JAWWBV010000101.1:0-7470 GCA_033720795.1 Halomonas sp.
CCTCGCAGAGCTCGGCGACCTGGCGCCAGGGCTCGGCCAGCGGGCGCACCAGGTTCCACAGGTTGGCCAGCGCCGAGTGTTCGGCGAGCCGTCCCATGTAGACGTTGTGGTAGACCGCGAGCCCCGGCACCAGGCCGTGCTGCTGGGGACACCAGGCGGCCGACTCACCCAGCCGGTGTCGCAGTTCGTGAAGCAGGGACGACTTGCCGTCACCGCTCTGGCCGAGCAGGGCCACGAGCTCGCCGTGGCACAGGCCGAGGCGCAGACCCGGCAGCACCACCCGGTCGCCGTGACCCAGATCGACACCCTCCAGGGCAAGCAGCGACGCGCCCATCAGCGCAGCAGGCCGAGCTCTTCGGCGACATCTTCGATGGGCGCGTAGAGGGCGTTGTCGGCGGGGATGAAGCCCTTGCGCGGGAAGCTCGCCAGCAGCTCCGGGTCGTCCATCCCGAGCAGGGCCGCGCGTACCCGGTCGGTGAAGCCCTCGCCGAACCGCTCGTCGACGTCGCCGCGCACCGTCCAGTTGTAGTCGGGGTAGGGAGGCGTTTCCCAGACCACCTCGACCTTGTCGGTATCGACCCGGCCCTCGGCGACCGCGGCGTCCCAGACGCTGAAGTTGACCGCGCCCAGCTCCCAGGTGCCGGCCTCGACCAGGGCGATGGTGCGCGAATGGTCGCCGGAGAAGCCGATCCGGGAGAAGAGCTCCTCCGGTGCGGCGTCGAAGCGCTCACGCAGGTAGTGCTCGGGCATCAGGCGCCCGGAGGTGGAGGTGCGCGAGCCGAAGGTCAGGCTCATGTCGCGGATATCCTCGGGGAGGGTCTCGGCGGGTTCGAGGCCGGTGGAGCGGTGGGCGATGAGGTAGCTCTTGAACGCGGCGTCCTCGCTGCCCTGGGCCAGGGCCTCGGAGCCCGGCACCAGGCGACGCGCCTGCACCCCGGAGAGGCCGCCGAACCAGGCCAGCTGGACCTGGTCGTTGCGAAAGGCGCTGACCGAGGCACCGTAGGACTTCACCGGCACGTATTCCACCTCGACATCCAGCTGCTCTTCGAGATAGTCGGCGACCTGGGAGAAGCGCTCGATCAGCCGCGACTGGTTCTCGTCGGGAATGGCGGTAAAGCGGAAGGTGTCGGCGGCGGCGCCCTGTGCGAACAGGCAGAGGGCGGTGGATACGGCGAGCCAGCGCATGGTGATCTCCGGTGTGGTCGATGGCCCGCCATTGTTGTGCCTCCCCGACGGCCTGGCAAGTCGGGCGGGCCCCGATACCGCACTGCGTATCAGGCCGGGTCGCGGCCGTCGACGGGATAGCGGGTCGGCTTGAGGCTGTCCTTGATCTTCTTCAGGTGGGGCAGGAAGTCCTCGCCGCGGCGCAGGGTCATGCCGGTGGCCAGCACGTCGATCAGCGTCAGCTGGATCATCCGCGAGGTCATGGGCATGTAGTAGTCGGTATCCTCGGGCGTCGAGACCTCCAGGGTCTCGGTGCACTCGGCGGCCAGCGGCGAACCGGGAGCGGTGATGCCGAGCACCACGGCGCCGTTCTCCCGGGCCAGCCGGGCGATGTCGACCAGGTCCCGGGTGCGCCCGGTCCAGGAGAGCATCACCACCACGTCGCCGGTGTGACAGGCGGCGGCGACCATGCGCTGCATCAGCACGTCGATGTAGGCGCTGACGGGGAGGTTGAAGCGGAAGAACTTGTGCTGGGCATCCTGGGCCACGGCGCCCGAGGCGCCCAGGCCGAAGAAGTGCAGCTGCCTGGCCTGGATCAGGTAGTCGACGACGCGCTCGATGCGTTCCGGGGCGACCTCGCGGCGCGCCAGGTCCAGGGCGGCGATGGTCGCGCCGAAGATCTTGCCGGTGTAGTCCGCCGCGGTGTCGTCCGGCTCCACCGCCTGGCTGACGTAGGGCGTGCCGCCGGCCAGGCTCTGGGCCAGCTTGATCTTGAAGTCGGGGTAGCCCTTGGCGTCGAAGCTGCGGCAGAAGCGGTTGACCGTGGGCTCGCTGACCGAGGCGAGCTGGGCCAGGGTGGCGATGCTCATGCTGGTCGCCGAGGCCGGATCGTTGAGGATGACGTCGGCCACCTTGCGTTCGGATCGGTTGAGCTTGTCGAGCTGGCGACGAATGCGGTCGAGCAGATCGTGTCGGACCATGGGCGGTGGAGTCTCCGGCGAGGCGCCCTCGGCGGCGCGGATGAAACATGGGTGATGTGGTGATTTAACTACATTATGCTGGCTATTCTAGGGGGAGCGCAAAGGAGCCGGCGGCGGCATCTCGAGGCTCCCTGTTTTTGTAGTAAACTTACAAAAATAAATTGCAGAAGATAGGCTGCATGCGCTATTTTTTGAGTAAGTTAACCAGACGGGGCGGACATGACACAACGCAAACGACCCGGCAATGCTCGGGCCACCGATGCCGACAGCACGGAAATCGATCTGGCGCTGTTCGGTGCGCTTGGCGACCTGGCCCAGCGCAAGCTCTTTCCGGCGCTCTATCATCTCGACCGCGAGGGGCTCCTGGACGACAGTACCCGTCTGCTGGGGCTGGCGCGCCAGGAACTCGACCGTGAGGCCTTCCGGGGCCGGGTCGAGGCGTCGCTCAAGACCTACGTGAAGGCCGCCGAACTCGATCGGGGGGTGTTGAAGCGCTTCCTCGCCCGCCTGGACTTCCTGCAGCTCGACTTCCTCGAGCCCGAGGGCTATGGCGCCGTCCGCGAGTGGCGCCAGGACGGGCTGGCCCGCCCCATGGTCGTCTACCTCTCGGTGGGGGCCAAGATCTACGGCGACATCTGCCGCAACCTTGAGGCCAGTGGCAGCCTCGATGACCAGAGCCGCGTGGTGGTCGAGAAGCCCATCGGTTTCGATCTTGCCTCCTCCGCCGAGGTCAACGACGCCATCGGCGCGGTCTTTCCCGAGTCCCGGGTCTATCGCATCGATCACTACCTCGGCAAGGAGACGGTGCAGAACCTGATCGCGCTGCGCTTCGCCAACCCGCTGTTCGGTACCCAGTGGAACCAGAATCACATCTCCCACGTCGAGATCACCGTGGCCGAGAAGGTGGGCATCGAGGGGCGCTGGGGCTACTTCGACGAGGCCGGCCAGCTGCGGGACATGGTGCAGAACCACCTGCTGCAGCTGGTCTGCCTGATCGCCATGGACCCGCCGGCCAACCTGGATGCCGATGCCATCCGCGACGAGAAGGTCAAGGTATTGAAGGCGCTCAAGCCCTTCACCGACGACATGCTGGGGCGCGACGTGGTGCGCGGCCAGTACATGGCCGGTACCCACGACGGCCAGGCCGTGCCTGGCTACCTCGAGGAGGAGGGGGCCAACACCGATAGCCACACCGAGACCTTTGTGGCCATGAAGACCGGCGTGGCCAACTGGCGCTGGGCCGGGGTGCCCTTCTACCTGCGCACCGGCAAGCGCATGCCGGAGAAGCTCTCGCAGATCATCATCCATTTCCGTCAGCAGCCTCACTATATCTTCGATCCCGACCAGCGCGGGCTCGCCGCCAACAAGCTGGTGATCCGCCTGCAGCCGGAGGAGGGCATCGCCCTGGAGGTGTTGACCAAGGACAGCGGCCTGGACAAGGGCATGCGCCTGCGCCGTGGCCCGCTGCACCTGGACTTCAGCAGCGCCTTTCCCAAGACCCGGATCCCGGACGCCTACGAGCGCCTGCTGCTGGAGGTGATGAAGGGCCAGCAGTACCTCTTCGTGCGCCGCGACGAGGTCGAGCACGCCTGGCAGTGGTGCGATAGCCTGGTGGCTGCCTGGGCCGACCGCGACGAGCCGCCCCGGCGCTATCCGGCCGGTTCCTGGGGGCCGGTGGCCTCGATTGCCATGATCACCCAGGACGGCCGCAGCTGGTATGAGGACTACTGATATGAGCGAGACGATACCCGACCCCCGCGAGGCCTTGGCCCGGCAGCTCGCCGAGGCCGTGGCCGAGGCGCTGCGCGCCGACCTGGCTGAGCGTGAGCGCGCCCTGATGGTGGTCTCCGGCGGCTCGACCCCGCTGCCGTTCTTCCGAGCCCTGGCAGCCATGGACCTGCCCTGGGCTCGCATCCAGGTGACGCTGGCCGACGAGCGCTGGGTGGCCGAGGAGGCGGCCGACAGCAATGCTCGCCTGGTACGCGAGCACCTGCTGCAGGGAGCGGCCGCCGAGGCCCGCTTCGTCTCCCTGACCAGTGGCGCCGAGACGCCCGAGCAGGGCGTCGAGGAGGTCACGGCACGCCTCGCGGACCTAGCCTGGCCGGCCAGCGTTGTGGTGCTGGGCATGGGCGGCGACGGTCACACGGCCTCGCTGTTCCCCGACAGCCGTGAGCTGGGCCTGGCACTCACCACGGAGGCACCGCTGGTGGCGGTGCGCACGCCGAGCCAGCCCCAGGCACGCATCACCCTGAGTGCCGAGCGGCTGCATCGGGCCCGGCGCCACTTCCTGCACATCACCGGGGGCGACAAGCGTGACGTCCTGGCTCGGGCGCTGTCCGGCGATGATGCACGTGAATTGCCCATCCGCGCCTTCCTGGCCTGCCCGGTGGCCATCTACTGGGCCCCCTGATTTCTTCCCGATGCTCTGGAGCCATGACATGACGATCGACAAGCAGCTGCCCTCCACCCGCACCACCGAACTCGACAGCATCTGCCTCAAGGCCGAGGTGATCCCGGTGCTGGCCATCCAGCGCATCGAGGATGCCGTGCCGCTGGCCACGGCGCTGGTCGAGGGCGGCATCACCGTCCTCGAGATCACCCTGCGTACCGACTGCGCCCTGGAGGCCATCCGGCGCATCAAGGCGGCGCTGCCCCATGTCAGCATCGGCGTGGGGACCGTGCTGACGCCCTCCCAGTATCGCCAGGCCGAGCAGGTGGGTGCCGACTTCGTGGTGACTCCGGGCACCACCGAGGCGCTGTATCGCTACGGCGTCGAGAGCCCGGTGCCGATGCTGCCGGGCATCGCCACCGTCTCCGAGCTGATGATCGGCTGGCAGTTCGGTTATCGCCGCTTCAAGTTCTTCCCCGCCGAGGCGAGCGGCGGGACCAGGGCGCTCAAGGCCTTCGCCGGCCCGATCGCCGAGGCCCACTTCTGTCCCACCGGAGGGATCAACCCGGACAATGCCGGGGACTACCTGGCGCTGCCCAACGTGATGTGCGTGGGCGGGACCTGGTTGACCCCGAAATCGCTGGTCGAGGCCGGCGACTGGAACGCCATCCGCCGGCTCGCTCGGGAGGTGGCCGACCGCTTCCACCACTGAGGCTTCGCGGCCGTCTCGCGTTCGTGTCTCTCTCGACGGTCAGCCGCTGACCCAGGGCCCCGGCCACCCGCCGGGGCTTCTTGCTTCCTTGCCTCCTTGCTCCAGTGACCACGCTGCAAACGCCCGCCGGCGCATCGGGTCGCGATGCGCCGGCGGGCGAGGCGGCGGCAGGGTTCAGGCCTTGCGGCGCTTCTTGCCCCGATGTGCGGGAATATCCGAGGGGGTGTCGTGCGTGGGCAGCTGTTCCCGGACCAGCCGTAACAGCCCCTGGGTGGAGGGGTCAAAGTCCTGGCTGTGGGCGTCGAGGCGTTCGCTGATCTCGCCGGCGATGCGCTTGCCGAGCTGCACGCCCCACTGGTCAAACGAGTTGATGTTCCAGATCACCCCCTGGACGAACACCTTGTGTTCGTAGAGCGCGATCAGCGCGCCGAGGTTCTTCGGTGTCAGCTCGTCGAGCAGCAGGACGTTGGAGGGTCGGTTGCCCGGGCAGCTGTAGGGGTCGAGTTCGCCGCCCTTGGCGCTGCCCTCCATGAAGGCATTGGCCTGGGCCAGCATGTTGGTGAGCAGGGCGAAGTGATGGTCTTCCATGCCCGGCTCGGGCTTGAGCGAAGCGATGAAGTCGATGGGCACGTAGCGGGTGCCCTGGTGGAGCAGCTGGAAGAAGGCGTGCTGGCCGTTGGAGCCGGTCTGGCCCCAGACGATCGGCCCGGTCTTGTAGTCCACTGGCCGGCCGAAGATATCCACCGACTTGCCGTTGGATTCCATGTCGAGCTGCTGCAGGAAGGCCGGCAGCTGATGCAGCGCCTGATCGTAGGGCACGATGGCCTGGGTCTCGGCGCCCTGGAAGTTGATGTGCCAGATGCCGATCAGTGCCATCAGTACCGGCATGTTGGCGGCCGTGGGGGCGGTCAGGAAGTGCTGGTCCATCTCGTAGGCGCCCTCGAGCATCGCCATGAAGCCCTCGAAACCGATGGCCAGTGCGATGGGCAGGCCGATGGAGGACCACATCGAGTAGCGCCCGCCGACCCAGGCCCAGAACTCGAAGACGTTCTCCTCGCGAATGCCGAATTCCATGGCCGCCGCCTTGTTGGTGGAGGCGGCGATGAAGTGCGCCCCCACATCGGCCTGCGGGCCGGCGTTGTCCAGGAACCAGCGGCGCGCGGTATGGGCGTTGAGCAGGGTCTCCTGGGTGGAGAAGGTCTTGGTGGAGACGATGAACAGGGTGGTGGCCGGGTCGAGGCGACTGAGCACCTTCTGGATGTGAGCGCCGTCGACGTTGGAGACGAAATGGAAGTTCAGTTCCGGATGGCGGTGCTTGAGCAGCGCCCGGCAAGCCATGTTGGGGCCGAGGTCCGAGCCGCCGATGCCGATGTTGACCACATCACGAATGCGCTGGCCGTCGAAGCCCGTCCACTCGCCGTTGCGCACCGCCTCGGAGAAGGTGCGGATCTGCTCACGGGTGCGCTGGATCTCGGGCATCACGTCCTGACCGTCGACCATCAGCGGTCCCTCGCCGAGGTTGCGCAGGGCCGTATGGAGGACGGGCCGGTTCTCGGTGACGTTGATGATGTCGCCGGAGAACATCTGGGCGCGGCGCTGGACCAGCGCCGAGTGATCGGCGAGTTCGATCAACTTGTCGAGCACCGCGTCGGAGATCTGGTGTTTGGAGTAATCGAGAAACAGGCCGCCGACGCGCAGGCTCATCTTCTCGAAGCGCTGGGGGTCGGCGGTGAAGTAGTCACGGATGCGGTCGTCGGCGGTCTTCGCCTGCAGGCCCTTGAGGGCCTGCCAGGTGACGCTGCGGGTAAGCTGGAACATCGTTGACCTCGTCGGTTGTGTTGGCGGTAGGGTCAGTCGGTGACCCGGCCGGAGATCCAGCGTCCGGCCTGCTCGAGCCTCTCGTCCTTCTTGCCGTCGTGTGCGATCCGGGCGATGCGCTTGTGGGTCGGCAGGGTGCGGCGGACGTCCCGCCGCGGGCGGATCTCACTCATGTTGCGTCTCCACCTCGAGGATTCTCAAGGTGTTGGTGCCGCCGTGGGCGTTCATGTGATCGCCCCGGGTCAGGATGGCGTGATCGCCCGGCGCGGCGATGCCCTGGCGGACCAGCAGCGCCAGGGCCCGGTCGTTGAGCTCGGCGGCCGTCATCTCGCTGGTGTCGAAGGGCAGCGAGACCACCCCGCGGTAGAGCGCCATGCGCCGCTGGGCCACCGGGTTGTGGGCCAGGC
>JAWWBV010000102.1:0-7458 GCA_033720795.1 Halomonas sp.
ATGCGCTTGTGCGGCAGGGCATCCAGGGTGAAGACCAGGTAGTCCGGCGCCCAGGCCAGGGCCTCGGCCAGTTGCTTCGCCTGGAGGTCGACGTCCACCGAGGGACGCGAGAAGAAGGCCTTCAGCTGGTAGGGGATGTCCAGGCGGGCCAGCCGTGACTCGAAGGACACCAAACTGCGCCGCCAGTAGTCCGAGGTCTGCAGCCCCGGATAGACGACGGCGATCCGCACGGGCGTCTCGGGGGATGTCGCCAGCGGCACCGCCGGCTCGCGGACCCGCTCGGCAAACTGCGCCATCAGGGCTCGCTGCTCGGGGTGTCGGGCGACATGGTCCTCGACCCGGATGTACTCGTTCTCCGCCCCGGCCGGCACTGCCGCGCCGAGGCCGGCGACCAGGACCACACCCATGAGCCAGGCGAGGGGACCGGTGACTCTTGATGCGCTAGCTTGCATCGTATCGCTCTCCTCATGCGCCGGATGCGCCGTCAGGAAACCGATACCCGAACACCCGCGTCCCTGACGACCCTTCCCCTACGCACTCAGGCTGACTCCCCATCCTGGGTGAGTCAACGTTGCCATTCCTTATAGTTAAGTTAACGCTGATTAAAAAGGCAAGTCGGGGGACTACCTGGCGCCATCGGCTTACCTCCGGCCAGGCGATGTCGTACACAGTATCCCGCCAGGGTCATCGCGCCTTCCGCCCCGGGGAGGCCGCCACCTTCCTGGCTCAGGCTACGCCAAACCCTGGGCCTGCCCCGCTGCGTTGACTCGCGCCGACGGACGGCGCGAGAGGCTGTTAAGCTGGTGCCCTGCTGATGCTTTCTCTTCGCCGATCAGGAGTCATCGCCCATGCTCAGGTTCCGCCTGCTGAGCGCCCTCCTGCCGCTGGCCCTGCTCCAGGCCTGCGGCCAGGGTGCACTCGAGCCGCCCGATCCCGGCGAGACGCTCAGGGTGGCCACCCGCAACGCCGCCACCACCTACTATCTCGACCGCCGCCAGGAACCCGCCGGTCCCGAGCACGACCTGGTCGCGGGCTTCGCCCAGGCCAACGATTGGGAGGTCGAGTGGGTGACGCTGGGGTCCACCGCCGAGGTGCTGAAGGCCCTGGAGGAGGGCGAGGTCGACCTGGCCGCCGCCGGCCTGACCCACCTGCCCTCCCGGGACGAGCGCTTCCGCCAAGGGCCGAGCCACACCGACGTCGTCGAGCAGCTGGTGTGCCATCGCGAGATGCGCCCGATGCCCCGCGAGGTGGAGGAGATGGCCGACGTCGAGATCCGCGTCACGGCGGACTCCAGCTACGCGGAACGGCTCGATAGCCTCGCCAACGATCACACCGGGGTCGACTACGCACAGGATCCGCGTACCACCGAGATGCTGCTCGCCGCGGTGGCGAAGCGCGAGGTCGACTGCACCCTGGCCGACTCCAACATCGTGCAGGTGGTGCGCCGCCACTTCCCGCACCTGGAGGTCGCCCTGAACCTGACCCGTGGCGCCCGGCTGGGCTGGTACCTGCCCGCCGGGCATCGGGCCCTCGCCGTCCGGGCCAGGGAGTGGATGGCGAGCCCCGAGGGCCAGGCCCGCCTCGAGACCATGCAGCACCGCTACTACGACTACATCGGCGATTTCGACTTCGTCGATCTGCGGGCCCTGAATCGGCGCATCGAGGAGCGCCTGCCCTCGTTCCTGGAGCTGTTCGTCAAGGCCTCGGAAGAAACCGGCATGCCCGCCGACCTGCTCGCCGCCCTGGCCTACCAGGAGTCCCACTGGGACCCCAGCGCCGTCTCCCCGACCGGGGTGCGCGGTATCATGATGCTGACCCGGAACACCGCCGAATCGCTCGGCGTGACCAATCGCCTGGATCCGGCCGAGGCCATCGACGGCGGCGCCCGTTACCTGGCCGACCGGCATGATCGGCTGCCCGATACCATCCCCGAACCGGACCGCACCTACCTGGCCCTGGCCAGCTACAACATAGGCCGCGGCCACCTGCTGGATGCCCGCCAGCTGGCCCGCGAGCTCGGCAAGAACCCGGACTCCTGGGCCGACATGAAGGAGGTGCTGCCGCTCAAGGCCGACCGGCGCTACTATCCCCAGACGCGCTACGGCTATGCCCGGGGCTACGAGCCGGTCCACTACGTGGAGCGGATCCGCAACTATCTGGACGTGATCAGGGCCGCAGTGGAGTGGCTGCCCCTGGAGGCCCGGAACGCCGAGGGCGAGCCCCCCGCCCGGCAGGGCTAGACCGGGCGTCCTCGCTCAGAGCGTCGCGGGGGAACCGACGGCCAGGTGCACGGCGATGACCGCCATCATCACGCCGATGGTGCCGTCGATGGCCCGCCAGGCCAGCGGCCGGGAGAGCCAGGGCGAGAGCGCCGCGCCGCCCCAGGCCAGCAGGCTGAACCAGAGCATCGAGGCGGTGACCGCCCCGGCCACGAAGGTCGCGGCGCTCTGTTGCTGGGCACCGATGGAGGGGATCAGCAGCAATGTATCCAGGTAGACCTGGGGATTGAACAGCGTGACCGCGAGGGTGGCCAGCAGCACGCGCCGCGGGCTGCGCTCGCCCGCCCCGTCGACGGAGAGCCCCTCTCGTCCGCTGGCGGCGCGCAGGAAGGCCTGGGCCGCCAGCCAGGCGAGGAAGACCACGCCCAGCCAGCGCAGCGCCTCCAGGGCGCTCGGCTTGCTCAACAGCACCGCGCTGACGCCGAACATCCCGGCCATCAGCAGCAGCGCATCGGTGCTCATGCAGAGCCCCGCCGACCACCAGTGGTGCTCGCGGCGCACGGCCACCCCCAGCACGTAGGCGTTCTGCGCGCCGATGGCGACGATGATGCCGCCGCACACTAAAAGCCCCGTGAGATAGCTCTCCAGCATCGCCTGTCCCCCTCCTGATTCGTCGAGAGGGGCCAGCATAGCGATGCCCTGATATGCTGAAAAATCATCCTGCTAATATTACATCAGTTTTGCTTATACCGAACATCGCTCACGGACGCCCGAAGGAGGGCCGATGCTGGACTACAAGCTGCTCCAGGCGCTGGCCACGGTGATCGAGTGCGACGGCTTCGAGCGCGCCGGCGAACAGCTGGGCCTCTCGCAGTCGGCGGTCTCCCAGCGGATCAAGGCACTGGAGGTCCGCCTGGGACAGCCGGTGCTGATCCGCCACCCACGGCTCGCCCCTACCCCCGCGGGCCAGCGGCTGCTCAACCATGTCCAGCAGGTGCAGCTGCTGGAGCGCGACCTGCGCACGACGCTGCCGACCCTGGAGGAGGCCGCGCCGCGCCTGCGCATCGCCCTCAATGCCGATAGCCTGGCCACCTGGTGGGCCGAGGCCGTGGGCAACTTCTGCCGGGCCAGGGGCCTGCTGCTGGACCTGGTGGTCGAGGATCAGGACGTGGGGCTCAAGCGGCTGCGCGACGGGGAGGTGGCGGCCTGCCTGTGCGCCAGCGACCGTCCCATCGCCGGGGCCCGCTGCGTGCCGCTGGGCACCATGGTCTACCACCCCTACGCCACCCCGGGCTACATCGCCCGCCACTTCCCGAACGGGCCGACGGTCGAGGCCTTCCGCCGCGCCCCGGCCATCGTCTACGGCCCCCATGACCAGCTGCAGCATCGTTTCCTGGCGAGCTGCGGCTACCACGGCCGCTTCCCCTACCACCTCTGCCCCTCGTCGGAGGGCTTCGTGGGCCTGACGCTCGCCGGCATGGGCTACGGCATGATGCCGCGCATGCAGGTGGCATCGCTGGTGTCAGAAGGCCGGCTGGCCAGCATCGCCCCGGAGCGTGCGCTCTCCGTCCCGCTCTTCTGGCACTTCTGGCGACACAGTGGCGAGGTGCTGGAGCGGCTGACCGGCGTGCTGAGCGAGGTCACCCTCGAGTGACGCCCCGCTCGCGTGGGGCGCGCTCGTCCGGCGGTCCCCATGACAGCGGCGATGGTCAGTCGCGCGAAAGCCTGTATGATGACCGAGCAACATTTTTCATCGCAGGGAGCAGCAGACACGATCGAGTATTCTTTCCAGCCAGCACGGGAGGTTCTATGAAGGTCTACAAACCTGAATGGCAGTGCACGTTTAGCGTCAACGAGGGCATGGAAGAATCCGCCAGCTGGAAACAGCGAATGGCCTGGCGCTTCAGGGCCTTCGCCGATCGGCTGGACGGCGGTGGTCGAACGCTGAAGATTGACTGCAACGTGACCCCCGAAGTGAGCCGCGAGGACGTCGATACCTGCCTGGAGAAGGGCTTCGCCGTGACCCAGGGCCTGCTGATCCAGCTCGCCCATCAGGCCGCCTGCGAGAACGTCATGCGCGATGCCAAGGCGGAACTCTTCGAGGAACAGCCTCAACGCTGAGGCCATGAGCACGGCGCTGCGCTCACCGCACCCCATTCGGCCCTCGCCGGATGGGGTGTTTTCGTTCAGGGCAGCCAGCGGTGAGCCCGGGGCCGCCCCAGGCAGTCAGCCGCGATGGCCGGCGTGAGGGTCAGCGTACCAGCCAGGCGCAGCGGGCCAGCCACTCGTGCAGGGCCTGGCGGGTGACATGCAGGTCAGGCGTGGCATCGCGGGACCAGGTGCTCAGGGTGGCGAGAAACAGCAGCGTCAGGCCGACCTCCTCGGCCCGCGCGTGACGGCTGCCATAGGGCGCCTCGAGATAGGCCACCTGGCGCAGCCATTGGATCAATCGCGACAGATCGAACACCATCGGCACCCAGGTATGCGGATGCGGCAGGTGCGCCTTGCTGCACAGCATCTCCACCGTCACCCGACGGTGCCGCGCCATGGCGGTGAACCACGCCATCAGGCAATGCTCCAGGCGCTCGCTCGCCGGCCAACCGACGAAGCCGGCAGGGTTATCGGCCAGCATCGCCTTCAAGCCATGGCCGAACCAGGCATCGGCTACCGCATTCAGGTCGCGGAAATGCTCGAGCACACGGCTGGCCGGAATGCCCATGCGCGCCGCCACCTTCGGCAGGGTCACCGCATTCCAGCCGCTCTCCTCGGCCATCGCCAGGGCGGTATCGAGGATCCGCTCATCGAGGAGGGCCGCCTCTCGGGCATCGTCGCAAGACACGGGGATCATGGTCATGAGGGAGGCCTCCTGGCGTCGCCGCGGTGAGGGCTACCCATCACTATAGATCAGCGGCCCTAGTGGCTCCCCGCCACCTCGCTCGGCCTCCAGCAGGGCACGCTTGCGCTCCAGCCCCCACCGATAGCCGCCCAGGTTGCCGTCGCCGCGTAGCACACGGTGGCGGGGAATCAGTACGCCAACCCGGTTGGCCGCACAGGCCGAGACGACGGCGCGAACGGCCTTGGGCTTGCCGATGCCGGCGGCGACGTCGCCGTAGCTCATCACCTCGCCGTCCGGCACGCTAAGCAAAAACCGCCACACCGCCATCTGGAAGGCGGTGCCACGTATGTCCAGGGGCAGATCGGGCCGCGGTGGCCGAGGTGATCGTCCAGCGCCTCGATCCAGGCATCCAGCAAGGGCGCGTCCTGCGCGGGCGAGGTCTCCAGGCGCGCCTCGGGAAACTCCTCACGCAGCTTCTCGGTGAGCCGACCTTCGTCATCGCCGAACGCCACGAAGCATACCCCCTTGTCGGTGGCAGCCATCACCATCGTGCCCAGCACGGTCTCCCGGCAGGCGTGGGCGATGACCTCCCCCTCCCCGCCGGCCCGGTAGGCCCTGGGCGCCATGCCGAGGTTCCGCGCAGGCTCACCGTAGATCCGACTGGTCGAGCCGAAGCCCGCGGCGAAGATGGCATCGGTCACGCCATCGCCCTGCTGCAACCCCAGCTTGAAGCGGCGCAGGCGCACGGCGTCCTGATAGACCTTGGGGGAGATGCCAAACGCCTGCTTGAAGCGACGTTGCAACTGGTAGGGCGAGATCCCCGAGTGGCCGGCCAGATCGGCCAACGTCAGGCGTTCCTCGGCATGCAACTCGATATGGCGCGCCACGCGACGGCTCGCCGCGGCGATGGGAGCGAGCGGGTTGGCCCGCTCGCCACTCTGTATTAGACTGGTCGTCTAGTAAAACACGTCCCCCGCATACCGACAGGAGTCGCACGATGCAATCTCGCTTCTTCACCATCAACGATCACCCCCAGGGCACGCCGGCCCGCGAGCTGTTCGAACTGCACGAGCAGGCGCTGCCCGAGCTCGCCGAGGGTGAGGTGCGCATCCGCAACACCTGGCTGTCGGTGGACCCCTACATGCGCGGCCGCATGGACGGCGTGACCACCTACATCGAGCCGTTCGAACTGGGTGCGCCGCTGGAGGGGGCCGCCATCGGCGAGGTGATCGAGTCCCGCGCGGCGGACTTCCCCGTGGGCACCCGGGTGCGCCACATGGGCGGCTGGCGCGACGTCGCCCAGCTGCCCGCCGCCGAGCTCGAGACCCTGCCCGCCTTCGAGGTGCCGGAGCAGGCCTACCTGGGCGTGCTCGGCATGCCGGGCATGACCGCCTGGACCGGCCTCAACCTGATCGCCGAGATGAAAGAGGGCGACAACGTGCTGGTCAGCGGCGCCGCCGGCGCGGTGGGGTCGCTCGCCGTGCAGCTGGCCAAGGCCAAGGGCGGCACCGTGGTCGGCATCGCCGGCTCCCGGGAGAAGCTCGATTGGCTCGAGGCGCACGGCGTCAAGGCCGTCGGCTACAAGGGCAAGGACGCCGCCCAGCTCACCGCGGCCCTCAACGAGGCCTGCCCCGAGGGCTTCGACGTCTACTACGAGAATGTCGGCGGCGTCTGCCTGGAGGCGGCCTTGAACACCCTCAGGGTCGGCGCGCGCATCGCGGTGTGCGGCATGATCGCCCGCTACAACGAGGCCACCCCCAGCGCCGGCCCCGGCAACCTGGCGATGATCCTGATCCGCCGTGCCCGCATGGAAGGCTTCATCGTCTTCGACCACTGGGCCCACTACCCCGAGTTCCTCGAGGACGTCGGCCCACAGGTCGAGAGCGGCCGGCTCGACTACGAGGAAACCGTGGAGGACGGTCTGGAGAGCACCCCGGATGCCTTCCTCAAGCTCTTCGAGGGCGCCAACCGCGGCAAGATGCTGGTCCGGCTATGAGCGAATCCGCCAGGGGCGAACCCCGGGACGTGGTGGCGCTGATCCTGGCCGCCGGGGCATCCCGACGCTTCGGCACCGACGACAAGCGGCTGGCCCGACTGCCAGGTGGCCAGTCCCTGCTGACCGCCGCGGTGGCCAGCGCCGCGGCGGCCTTTCCCCGCTTGCGGGTGGTCCTCCGCGACGAGGACGCGCCCGAGGCGCTGGGGCTTTCGCCCGACACGCCGATCATCCGCGCGCCCCATGCCCGCGACGGACTCGGGGCGAGCCTCGCCGATGCCTTCGCCGGCCTGGCGGGAGACCCGGCCCTGGCGGATACCGTGGCTGCGGCAGTGCTGCTCGGTGATATGCCTTGCCTGTCGCCTGGGACGTTCAGGGAGCTGCGGGACCACGCAGCCCCCGACCGCATC
>JAWWBV010000103.1:0-7440 GCA_033720795.1 Halomonas sp.
TGCTCGAGAACCTCGGCTGGGCGGCGACCATGCTCAGCTTCTCGGCGGCGGTGCCGGATCCGGCGCTGGTCGGCGACAGCTGGCGGGAGCGCTGGAAACACCGCCTGGACAACATGCCGCTGATGGCCGAAACCTGGCTTGAGCACCAGACCCGCGATGCCTACTGGCAACACGGCTCGGTGGCGGTCAACTACGCCGACATCGAGGCCGCCGTCTACTGCATGGGCGGCTGGGGCGACGCCTACAAGAACAGCATCCCGCGGTTGATGGAGCAGCTGCACGGCCCGAAGAAGGCGCTGATCGGCCCCTGGATCCACAAGTATCCGCACTTCGCCGTGCCCGACCCGGCCATCGGCTTCCTCCAGGAGGCGCTGCGCTGGTGGGACCACTGGCTCAAGGGCGAGGAGACCGGGGTGATGGACGAGCCGGCGGGTACCTTCTACCTGCAGGACGGCCTGCCGCCCAAGCCCATGCATCGCGAGCGTCCCGGCGACTGGGTGCGCACCGAGGGCTGGCCGAGCCGCCACGTCGAGCCGCACCGCTATTCGCTGACCGATGCCGGCCTGATCGAGGGCGAGGCAGAACTGGCGCACCCTCGTGTAGTGAACTCGCCGCTGACCGCCGGCAGCCAGCAGGGCGAGTACTGCGCCATCTGGTTCGGTCCCGATCTGCCCGCGGAGCAGAGCCGCGACGACGCCTACGCCCAGGTCTTCGACGGTGCGCCGGCCGCCGAGCCGGTGTCGATCCTCGGCAAGCCGCGGGTGCACCTGCGACTTGCCAGCGACCAGGCCGGCGGACAGCTCACCGTGCGCCTCAACGACATCGGCCCCGACGGGCGGGTGGCGATGATCACCTACGGCGTGCTCAACCTGGCACTGCGTGAGGACCTGGGCCGGCTCGATCCGCCGACCCCGGGCGAGCCCGTCGACGTCGAACTGGAGCTCGACATGGTGGGCTACCGGCTGCCGGCCGGTCACCGGCTGCGGGTCTCGGTGTCGTCGGCCAACTTCCCGCTGCTGTGGCCGAGCCGCCGGCGCACCGCCCTGACGCTGCTGCCCGGCGCCCAGCGCCTGGAGCTGCCGGTGTTCCACGGCGAGACGGTGGCCAACCCCTTCGCGCCGCCGGAGTCGGCGCCGCCGGCACGCCTCGAGACCCTGCGCCAGCCGGCGCCGCGGCGCACGGTACAGGAGGACGTGGCCAGCGGCGCGCTCACCACCATCGTCGAGGACGACCTCGGTGCCGTGCGCCTGCTCGACCACGGCCTGTGGGTCGACCAGCGCTGCCGCGAGACCTACACCGTCCATCCCGAGGATGCCGACCGGACCCGTGCCGAGATCGTCTGGCACTACCGCGCCGGTCGCGACGAGGGCGAGGGCCAGTTCTCGGTGGAGGTGGACAGCCGCTACTGGCTGAGTGCGGATGCCGACACCTTCTTCCTGGAGGCCGAGCAGGTGGCCCGCGACGACGGCGAGGAGGTGCATCGCCGGCGCTGGAAGACCGAAGTGCCGCGCGGCGCGGTCTGAGGCCTGGCATGGCAGGGCAACGGGGCCGGCATGGTATCCTCGGAGGCAACGCCCTCTTGCCCTGCACCGAGATCCCCATGCCGAGTCGTGACGCCCTGCCGCCCCTGCAGTGCCTGCGCGCCTTCGAGGCGGCCGCCAGGCACGGCAGCTTCACCCAGGCCGGCAACGAGCTCAGCCTGACCCAGAGCGCGATCAGCCGCCAGATCAAGCGCCTCGAGAGGGACCTGGGGCGCCCGCTGTTCGAACGCACCGCCGAGGGACTGCGACCGACCCCGGCCGGCGAGCACTACTTCCGGGTGGTGCAGCGTCTGCTGCGTGAGCTGGGCGACGAGACCGCCCGGCTGCGCCGCCACGGTGACGATCACCAGCTGACCCTGGCATCGAGCCCGACCATCGCCTCCCACTGGCTCGCACGACGGCTGCCCGACTTCCAGCGTGCCCATCCCGAGATCGAGATCCGCATCCTGACCGTCGAGGACCCCTACCGCCTCGATCTCGACGAGTTCGACCTGGCGTTCTACTACCACCTGAAGGGCGAGGTCGACCCGCCCGGCCTGCTCGCCGAACCGCTGTTCGGCGGCGAGGAGGTGATCGCCGTGTGCAGTGCCGCCTATCGGGAGCGCCACGGCGCGATCCGCGACGCCGCCGACCTGCTGACGCACCACACCCTGCTGGTGGTCGAGGACCACTATAACGATTGGCTGACCTGGGAGGCCTGGTATCGCGCCTTGGGGCTCGACTGGCACCCTCCGGCCCACCGCCTGCGCGCCAACAGCTTTCAGCTGCTGATGAATGCCACCCTGGCCGGCCAGGGCGTGACCCTCGGCTGGGCCAAGCTTCTCGAGGCCGACCTGGATCAGGGCACCCTGGTGCAGGCGCTTCCCCAGTCGCTGCCGAGCCCCGGCACCCTCTCACTGCTGACTCCGCAGCACCGCCATCTGCGTGCCGCCCCGCGCGCCTTTCGCGACTGGCTGCTGGCGGAGCAACGCGGTGCCGGAGACGCGGCTCGACCGGTGGACGTCCCCCCTCGCCCCTGACATCGCCTTGCCGAAAGATCGCGCCGAGAGGCCTGGCTCACGCACAGCCTCACCCTGCCCTGCTCGCCCGGAGCCGCTGCACGAGACTCACCACGCCCAGCAGCAGCGCGCCGACCAGCAGGCCGAAGAGCATGTTGAGCAGCGACGGGCCCAGGCCATGGACCACGGCATCGAGCCCGGGAATATCGAGCCGGACCTCGGCCATGCCCTGGACAAGGTGGTGCAGCGCGGGAATGCCGTGGGTGAGGATGCCACCGCCGACCAGGAACATCGCCACCGTGCCGACCACCGACAGCCCCTTCATCAGGTAGGGCGCGCCGGCCAGCAGGCCTCGCCCGATCGATGCCGACAGGCCTTCTCGGCGGCTCAGGTAGAGGCCCAGGTCATCGATCTTGACGATCGCCGCGACCAGCCCGTAGACGCCGACGGTTATCAAGAGGCCGATGCCGATCAGCACCGCGACCTGCATGCCCAGGGGCTCACCAGCGACCGTGCCCAGGGTGATCACGATGATCTCGGCGGAGAGGATGAAGTCGGTGCGCACCGCCCCCTTGATCCGCTGCGCCTCGAAGGCGCGCATGTCGACCGTCTCGTCGGCCACGGCGGCGAGACGCTGGCGATGCTCCTCCTGCGCCTCTTTGGCATGCAGGAAGTTGTGCGCCAGCTTCTCGACGCCCTCAAGGCAGAGATAGGCGCCACCGAGCATCAGCAGCAGGGTGACCGCCCAGGGCAGCAGGGCGCCGATCGCGAGCGCCGCCGGGATGAGGATCAGCTTGTTGACGAGCGAGCCGCGGGCCACCGCCCAGACCACCGGCAGCTCGCGGTCGGCCTGGACGCCGGTGACCTGCTGGGCGTTGAGCGCCAGGTCGTCGCCCAGCACGCCGGCGGTCTTCTTGGCCGCCACCTTGGTCATCAGCGAGACGTCATCGAGGAGCGTGGCGATATCGTCGATCAGGGTCAGTAGGCTGCTGCCGGCCACGCGGTGGCTCCTTGGGATGAGAGGGCGAGAGAGGGACGGCACCATCGCCGCATGGGGCCGACGGAAGTCGCCGGCCCGATAAAGCGTGCCTGGAAGAGGCGCCGGTGGGCAGCCGCGTCAGGTCACGGTGATCACGCTGCAGCCGGCGGTATGGCTGACCTTGTGAGAGACGCTGCCGAAGACCATGCCGCGCATGTCGCTGACCCCGCGGCTGCCCATGATGATGGCATCGGCACCGAGACTCTCGGCCGCCTCGTTGATGCACTCGGCCGGACGGCCCTGGCGCACCACCTCCTCGACCTCGATGCCCTCGAGGTCGACCGCCGCGCGGGCCTTGTCGATGACCTTGCCCGCCTCCTCCTTCATGCCGGCGGCCAGCTTCTCGCGATCCTCCTCGGAGAACGGCTCGGCGGTACCGCCGGTGAACAGTCCGAGGTTATCGGGCGGAAACTCGGCCACGGTCATCAGATGCAGGGTCGCCCCCGCGCCACGAGCCAGCTGGGCCGCCACGCCGAGCGCCTTCTCGGCATGGGAGGAACCATCGAGGGGGACAAGGATTGAGGTATACATGGGGGGCTCGGTCCTGTGCGGGTGGAAGGCGGGCCGCGGCCGGCCCTTTACTCTCAAGACTAGACGCTACCCACATTTCGGCAAATACCGATATATGGCGCGCTCGGCTGGCCGACCGAGCGCGATGCGAGGGGCGCCCGGACGTCAGGGGATGGCGAAGGGCCGTGCGCGCAGCGACTCGATAACGAAGGCCTCCATGGCCTGGGCCGCCGGGGAGAGGCTGCGCTTCCCGGGGCGCAGCAGGCCCAGCTCGCGCTCCACCATCGGGTCGACCAGCGGGATGAAGCGCAGCCGCTCGTACTCCTGGGGGAAGGCGAGCCGCGGCAGCGTGGTGATGCCGATCCCCGCCACCAGCATGGCGGTCAGCGAGATCATGTTGGAGATGTCGAAGGCGCTCTCGGCCAATAGCGGCTCGGCCTCGGTGGCCTCCAGGAGCCGCGAGGTGCCGTTGCGGATCAGCACCTGGCCCTGCAGCGCCTCCCAGCCCAGCTCGGCCCGCTCGGCCAGGGGGTGATCGTCCCGGCACACCACCCCGACCTCGTCGCGCATCAGCGCCGTGAAGGAGAGCTCGTCGTCCTCCCGCCACAGACTGGTGATCCCAAGCTCGACCTCACCGCCGGCCACCAGGCGCCGGACGAAGTCCGCGCTGCCGTCGTGCAGGCTCACCTTGAGGTCGGGATAGCACAGGATGAAGTCGCTGAGCAGCTGAGGCATCAGCCGGCTGGCCACCGAGGGCACCGCTGCCATGTCGACGTGCCCGGCCTGCTTCTGCACCTGCGCCCAGAGCTCGCGGCTCAGCCGGTCATGCTGGGTGATCAGTTCGCGAAAGCGCGGCACACAGTAGTGACCGAAGGGCGTGAGGGTCGCCTTGCCGCCCTTCTCGAACAGCGGCTCGCCCAGCCGCTGCTCCAGCTCGCGCACCGCCATGGAGACCGCCGGCTGGGTGCGGTGCAGCTGACGCGCCGCGGCGTGGAAACCGCCCTCGTCGACGATGGCCAGCACGCAGCGCAGTGGTTGAATCTTCAGCTCCGGCAGCATGGCCACCTCCTCTCCTCATGGTAAGAATACCTGATCATTGGATCTTTTTTATTGATTATTCTTATCTTGGACTCTCGCCTAGGATGACGCCAACGTCACTAAGGAGGTTTCCATGTCACACGTTCATTCCCTCTACATCGATGGCCGCTGGGTCGACGGTCAGGACAGCATCGCCAACGTGAACCCGTCCGACACCGGCGACGTGATCGGCCACTATGCCCAGGCCGGCGTCGATCAGGTCGGCGAGGCCATCGCCGCGGCGCAGCGCGGCGTGAACGAGTGGCGCAAGAGCGGCCTGGAGCAGCGTTACGGCGTGCTGATGGCCATCGGCGACGAGCTGATCGCCCGCAAGGACGAGCTCGGCCGCCTGCTGGCCCGCGAAGAGGGCAAGGCCCTGGCCGAGGGCGTGGGCGAAGTCTATCGCTCCGGGCAGTTCTTCCACTACTACGCCGCCGAGGTGCTGCGCCAGATCGACGAGCGCGTCGACTCCGTGCGCCCGGGCGTCGAGGTCGACACCCGCCGCGAGCCGGTCGGCGTGGTGGGCATCATCAGCCCCTGGAACTTCCCCATGGCCACCGCGGTGTGGAAGATCGCCCCGGCGCTGGCCTTCGGCAACGCCGTGATCTTCAAGCCGGCCAACCTGGTGCCGGCCAGCGCCTGGGCGCTGACCGAGATCATCAGCCGCCAGGCGCTGCCCGCCGGCACCTTCAACCTGCTGATGGGCCCGGGCTCCAGCGTCGGCGACGCGCTGATCTCGAGCCCCGACATCCACGCCCTGAGCTTCACCGGTTCGCTGGACGTGGGCCGCCGCGTGGCCGCCGCCACCGCCGGCAACCTGGTCAAGTGCCAGCTGGAGATGGGCTCCAAGAACGCCCTGATCGTCGCCGACGACGCCAACCTGGACCTGGCCGTGGAGGCCGCCTTCGCCGGCGCCTACTCCGGCACCGGCCAGAAGTGCACCGCCTCCTCGCGCCTGATCGTCACCGAGGCCGTCCACGACGCCTTCGTCGAGAAGCTGATCAAGAAGCTCGAGACCGTCCGCGTCGGCCACGCCCTGGAAGACGGCGTGCACATCGGCCCCGCCGTGGACGCCCGCCAGCTGGAGTCCAACCTGGCCTGGGTCGAGCGCGCCCGCGCCGAGGGCGCCACCCTGGCCTTCGGCGGCGAGCGCCTCGAGCGCGACACCGACGGCTTCTACATGGCGCCGACGCTGTTCGTCGACACCACCAACGACATGGCCATCAACCGCGAGGAGGTCTTCGGGCCGATCGCCTGCGTGATCAAGGTGCGCGACTACGAGGAGGCCGTGGCCACCCTCAACGACACCAACTTCGGCCTCACCGCCGGCATCATCACCGACTCCCTGAAGCTCGCCAGCGACTTCAAGGCCCGCGCCGAGACCGGCTGCGTGATGGTCAATCTGGCCACCGCCGGCACCGATTACCACGTGCCCTTCGGCGGCCGCAAGGACTCCAGCTTCGGTCCCCGCGAGCAGGGCCGCTACGCCCGCGAGTTCTACACCGTGGTCAAGACCTGCTATGTGAAGGCCGGCTGAGCCGAGGCCTGAGGAGAGCGTCATGTCAAAAGAGCTGCTGATCGTCGACGGCCTGCAGTACTCCAACTGGTCGCGGGAGATCTTCGAGCAGATGCGCGAGGGCGGCGTTGATGCCGTCCACGCCACCCTCGTCTATCACGAGAACATCCGCGAGACCCTGACCCGCCTGGGCGAGTGGAACCGCCGCTTCGAGGCCCATGGCGACCTGATCATGCCGGTGAAGGAGGCGGGCGACATCGAGCGCGCCCGCCAGGCCGGCAAGGTGGGGATCTTCCTGGGCGCCCAGAACTGCTCGCCCATCGAGGACGACATCGACATGGTCGCGGTGATGCGCGACCTGGGGCTGCTGATCATGCAGCTGACCTACAATAACCAGAGCCTGCTGGCCTGCGGCTGCTACGAGGCCGAGGACAGCGGCATCACCCGCTTCGGTCGCCAGGTGATCCGCGAGATGAACCGGGTGGGCATGGTCATCGACATGTCGCACAGCGCCGAGCGCTCGACCCTGGAGGCCGTGGAGCTCTCCGAGCGGCCGGTGATCATCTCGCATGCCAACCCGAGCTCCTTCCATCCGGCCAGGCGCAACAAGTCGGACAAGGTGCTCGAGGCGATCGCCGAGTCCGGCGGCCTGCTGGGCTTCTCCGCCTACCCCTTCCACCTGAAGAACGGGCCGGACTGCTCCCTCGAGGACTACTGCGACATGATCGCGCGCACCGCCGACCTGATGGGCATCGAGCA
>JAWWBV010000104.1:0-7436 GCA_033720795.1 Halomonas sp.
CCTGACCGGGCGCCAGGCCAGCATCGAGTCGTTGATGGAGGGCGAGGATCCCCAGACACCGCGCAAGCGCAAGGCCGGCCAGACGCCGCCGCAGTCACCGTCCCGGCCGCCCAAGCCGCGCGGACGCTATGCGCTGCTGTTCACGGCCATCGGGATCCTCGCCGTGGTCGCCGCGGCCACCGCCTACCGCAACTTCATGCTGATCGAGCCGAGCTTCGCCGCCGTGACGGCACCGCGGATCGATATACGAGCCCCGGGGCCCGGCATCGTCGAGGCCCACGGCCTGCAGGCCGGCGATCGTGTGGAGCGCGATCAGAAGCTGACCAGCATCGCGAACAGCGACCTCGACTCGGAGCTGATCCTCTCCAAGGCCGCGCTGCGCTACAACGACCAGCTCATCTCGAACCTGAAGGAGCACCTGCAGTCGGCAGGCGGCGGTCGGGTCAGCATCGCCAGTTCCGCTCGCCCCGAGAGTGGCGATGCCATGAACTTCGAGACGGTCTCGCCGGAGATCGCGCGTGCCCGCATCGCCCAGTTCGAGACGGCACGCGACCTGGAGAGCTCCCGCATCACGGCCCTCGAGGCGCGCCAGTCCAGCAACGAGATCTTCAGCCCCTGCAACTGCCTGGTGGCCTGGGCCCTGAGCAGCGCCGACGGGACCTATGTCAACGAGAGCGAACGGGTCATGACCCTGATTCGCACCGAGAAGGACGATATCTTGGTCGAGGCCCTGGTGCACATGGACGACATCGCGCGCATCGAGCCGAACCAGACGGCCTATGTCGCCCTGCCCAATGCCTCGGCGCCGATCCGCGCCCGGGTACGCAACGTGGCGCTGGACATCGAGCGCCAGCCGCGGGCCGGCTTCCCCAAGTGGGTGCGTCAGCAGCAGAACGTGGCCAGCGTGCTGCTGGTTCCCGAAGAGGAACTCCCGGCGGAGAGTGTCGGCAAGCCGGTGGACGTTCGCTTCACCGAGGCCCCCGTGCTGGGCACCGCCGCCGAGTGGATCTGGCAGGGCGTGCGCTCCGTCATCCAGTTCGGCGACCGGATCTATCGTACGGCCACCCAGGAGGGCGAGACCGGCGAGAAAGGCTGACGCCCCTCGCCCTTGCCGCGACACCCGTTAATGCCAAGAAACGTGTCGCGGCCCACCGACAAGGAGACACCATGAGCATCGTACTGCCCCAAGCCCGTCCCGCCTCCCTTGCCCTCTTGGCACTGATGGCGGGTATTGCTCCCCTCAGCGCCTGGGCGGAGAAGGACAAGGAAAACCACCTCTCCTATCCGCATGTCGCGGCCTGTTCCGAGCGCTACCAGCAGGTGGCCACGCCGCAGCCCGCCCTCTCGGCCGAGAATGCCCGAGAGGGCGTACGCCAGGG
This sequence comes from Halomonas sp., assembly GCA_033720795.1. Classification (GTDB taxonomy): domain Bacteria; phylum Pseudomonadota; class Gammaproteobacteria; order Pseudomonadales; family Halomonadaceae; genus Halomonas. Next base: position 1,380 of record JAWWBV010000104.1, read on the forward strand.
GTTCCGCACCAAGCGCTCGTGGGGGGTCGAAGAGAACATCGAGTTGCTCGATGACGTGGCCACCGGCCTGGGCGAGCCCGGCCTGCGGGTGCGCTATCCCGCAGGCACCTCATCCCCCGGCGACACGACGCGGGGAGGTGCGGGCTTCTACAGCGAGCCGGACGGCCTGGACGGTGCCGAGCGGGCCTGCTTGACCTACCGGGTCCGCTTCGCACCGGGGTTCGACTTCGTCAAGGGCGGCAAGCTGCCGGGGCTCTACGGCGGAGAGGCCCCCAGCGGTGGCGATGAGGTCAATGGCGAGAACGGCTTCTCGATGCGCTTCATGTGGCGTCGCGCCGGCCAGGGTGAACTGTACGAGTACGTGGCCAACAAGGACACGAAGTACGGTGCCTCCGTGGGCCGGGGGCTGTGGAGCTTCCCCACCGGCGAATGGGTCACCGTCGAGCAGGAACTCGTGCTAAACACGCCGGGAGAGGACGATGGCCTGGCGCGGGTGTGGATCAATGGCGTACCGGTGCTCGAGCAAGGTGGCATCGTCTACCGCACCACCGACACGGTGACCATCGATGGCCTGATGTTCTCCACCTTCTTCGGCGGCCATGGCAAGGAGTGGCGCACCCCGCGTGATCAGCATGCCGACTTCGCCGCCTTCCGTTTCTACGTCCCCTCGACCTGACCGGGGACCTTCCCGTATCGACAAGGAGTCACCCTGCCATGCCCCATGCCCGACCCCCACTGACATCCCGGCCGCTGCCTGCTGCCCTGGTCCTGCTGCTGGCGGGGCTGTCGAGCAGCGTGGGTGCCGCCGACATCCTCACCATCGAGGAGCGGGAAGCGCTCGACCTCTCGGCCTATCGTGTCACCGCGCCCGACGCGGGCTACTTCGACGTGGAGGCACGCATGGAGACGCTCTCGTCCACCGAGAATTCCATCCTGCTGCAGGAGATCGACGAATTGTCCCAGGGGCCGAGTTGCCAGCAGATGATGGCCTACGAGCCTATCACCACCCAGTTGCGGGTGCCGGGCTACTATCCCAACCCGGAGGAGTGGGAGCTGGCCTCGGAGCCGCTGTTCCAGTTCGAGGACAACGTCTCGCGGCTGGCCGGCTCCTTCGTGGCCAGCGGTGACGGCTACTACGCCGAGTGCCTGGTGCGCTTCCTCGATCAGTGGGCGGAGCAGGATGCCCTGACCGACTTCTACTACGACTCGGTGGAACCCCAGGCGTGGTTCGCCACCGAGTCGATGATCTTCGCCGCCGCCATGGCCTACGCCACCGTGCGACCCTTCGTCGAGGGCCTGGAGGAGGAACGCGAGAACGTCGAGGGCTGGCTCAACGACCTGGCGCACCAGCACGCCGACATCCCCGGAGGCGAGGGCAACAGCTGCTGCAACAACCACTTCTACCGTCGGGCGCTCTACGCCAGCATGGTCGGGGTGCTCACCGAGGACGACGAGCTGTTCCGCTTCGGCGTCAGCGCCATCCACGCCGCGCTCCACGACATGACCGAGCAGGGCGCCTTCCCCCTCGAGGTCTCCCGCGGCCGTCGTGCCACCCACTACCAGAATTACGGCCTGCTCTACCTGATCACCAACATGCAGGTCATCGCCCGGCAGGGCTACGACATCTTCGACCTGGAGATCGAGGGCCACACCATCCATGACGCCGTCGACTTCCTCTTCACGATCCTCGACGACCCGACCGCCCTGGGCGACATGGCCCCGCGCGAGCAGTACACCGGCTTCCTCAAGGATCCCCAGTATTTCACCTGGATGGAGGTCTATCTGGACCACTTCGATGACCCGCGCGTCGAGGACTTCATCCAGACCATGCGTCCCCTCTACAACCGCAGTGCGGGGGGCTTCATGACCTTTTACCTGATGGATTCCGGGGAGCAGAGGCATGTGATGCTCGACGAGGAGCAGCAGGAGACCACCGCCTTCGAGGGGCTGGGGCAGCAGTGATGACCCGACGTCACCTTTCTATTCTCCCCACAACGCGAGGTCCGAACACCATGACGATGACACCTCTCGATACCCCCTTAGCATCCCGGACCCGAGGCTTGCGCCTGGCGGCCTCGGCCGGCCTGATGGCCCTGCTGGCAGGCTGCGCCACCTCCGGTATCGACTCGGCGCCCCAGGCCACCGCGACGCTACCCGCGCAGTATCAGGACTGGTTCGACGGCGGCCGGCCGGTCAACCTGGAGTGGATGCACAAGCAGACGGTGAAGAAGGCCGACAAGGCGATCGCCGCCGGCAATCCCCGGGAGGCGATCCGGCTGCTGGGCCTGCTGACCGACCAGGACTTTCCCCAGGCGCACTACGAACTCGGCAAGCTCTATGACCAGGGCAAGGCCCTGGAGCGCGATCCGACCAAGGCGGCCCGGCACTATGCCGAGGCCGTGCGCACCCCCTCCTACATCCTCGGCCACGCCTCGCTCAACCTGGCCAAGCTCTATCGCGCCGGCGACGGCGTCGAACGCAACGACCTGCTGGCCTATCACCTGTTGCGCCAGGCCATCCGGGAGAAGGTCGGCCGGGACGCCCGCCTGATGCTGGCCGACCTGCTGGTCGACGGTGGCGACGGGGTGAAGGCCAATCCCGAGCGTGCCGCGGCGCTCTACGCCAAGGCTGCCAAGGAAGGCCAGGCAGAGGCGCTGCTGGCCCTGGCGAAGGCGTATGGTCCCGGCGGCTGGCTCCGCGAGGATCCTGCGCGCTCCATGGACCATGCCCAGCGCTACGCCGAGGTCCTGCGGGAGCGTGCCGCGGCCGGCGAGAGCGAGGCGATGGTCGAACTGGCCGCGCTGCATGCGCCCGATGGCCTGCTGGGCGACCAGCCCGAACGTCGCCTGCACTGGCTGAGCCAGGCGGCCGAGGCCGGCGACGAGGATGCCCTGAGCGACGCAGGCAATGCCCTCCTCGAAGCCGGCCAGACCCGACAGGGGCTGGCCATGCTGGAGGAGGCCGCCCGGAGTGGTGACGTCGACGCCATGACGGCGCTGGGTCGGGCACTGACCGAGAGACGCCCCGACCAGGCCCAGCGCTGGCTCGAGGAGGCGACGCGCCAGGGTTCCCTCGACGCCCGTGTCTCCCTGGGTCGCCTGCTGCTCGATGAAGCATCGGGCACGACCGATCCCCGTCGCGGCATCGAGCTGCTCGAGGAGGCGGCGCAGCAGGACGATCCCCTGGCCCTGGCGGCCCTGGGCGATCACTACCTGAGCGGCGACACGACCGCCACTCAGCCCTATATCGCCGTCGACTACCTGAAGCGCGGCCATGAGCTCGGCCACCCCTGGGCCACCCAGCTGCTGGGCAGGGCCTATCTCGAGGGGCGCGGGGTGCCCGCCGACCCGCAGCGCGCCGAGGCGCTGCTGCGCGAGGCGGCTGATCAGGGACAGAGCGCCGCCCTGGGCCTGCTGGGTCAGGCCTACCTCGAGGGCGAGACCCTCCCCTTCCACCCCAGCCGTGGCGAGGAGCTGCTCCAGGCGGCCGCCGAGGCCGGCGAGACCTCCGCGATGACCGCCCTGGGCGAGGCCTACCTGGCCGGACCGCTGGAAGCACGCCCTGAGCGGGCCTTGTCCCTGCTGCGTCAGGCCGCCGACCAGAGCGACGGTTACGCCATGGTCGTGCTCGGCCGCGCCTACCGCAAGGGGGAAGGCGGGCTCCCGCGGGACCTCGACAAGGCCACCCAATGGCTGACCCGCGCCCGCCAGGCGGGCCATGCGTCGGCCGAGGCGGCGATGACCCGGGTCAACCGCGACCTCGGTGCCCAGGGCAACATCGAGGCCCTGGTCAAGGCCGCCGAGGCCGGAGATCCCGGGGCCATGGCCGACCTCGGACGCGCCTTCCTCGAGGGCAAGGGGCTGCAGCAGAACCGCGCCCATGCCCGGACCTGGCTGGCGCGCGCCGCCCGGGCAGGGCACGACGGGGCCCGGGCAGACCTCGGCGAGATGCTGCTCGACAGCGATCCCGAGCGCGCCGTGACGCTGCTGCGCAGCGCCGCCGACAACGGGCATCAGGGCGCCCGCCTGACCCTGGGACGCGCCTATCTGGAGGGCGGGCCGGTCGCCGCCGACCCCGAGCAGGGCGTGGCCTATCTGCGTCCCGCCGCCGAGGCCGGCAACCCCTACGCCGCCCTGCTGCTCGGGCAGGCGTATCTGGCCGGCGACGGCGTTGCGGCTGATCCCGAGCAGGCCGAGCGGTGGTTGAACCAGGCCGTGAAGAGCGGTGACGCCTCCGCCCGTGCCAACCTCGGACGCGTGCTGCTGCGGGGCGAGAACGGTGTGACCCAGGATATCGAGCGCGGCCGGACACTGCTCGAGGAGGCCATCGACAGGGGACATCCCGGCGCCATGGCCACCCTGGGCCGCGAATACATCCGTGGCGAGAACCTGCAGCAGGATGTCCGTCGCGGCGCCGACTACCTGCTCCAGGCCGCCGAGCGGGGTCACGCCAGCGCCCGACTCTCCCTGGCCAAGGCCTACCTGGCGGCCAACGGGCTCGAGAATGCCAGCACGGAACAGGCCCTGCTGTGGCTGGATGGCGTGATGCAGGGCGACAGCGCCATGGCCTCCCAGACCCTGCACGAGCTGCTCTCCGACGACGAGGCCATCCGGGCCCTGCAGGCGGAGGCGCAGGCCACCGCTGGCTGATCCGTCGTGGTCCCGGAACGCAGAAGGCCGGCCCACCGGGGCCGGCCTTCTGCGTCTTGCGCGCGTTACGCCGCGGCGATCAGTCGCCGAAGGGGTTGCGCAGCACGATGGTCTCGTTGCGGTCCGGGCCGGTGGAGATGATGTCGATGGAGGTGCCGACCTTCTCCTCCAGGAAGCTGATATAGGCACGGGCGTTGGCCGGCAGGTCCTCGACGCGCTTGACGCCCAGGGTCGACTCGCTCCACCCCGGCAGGTCCTCGTAGACCGGCTCGATGGCTTCATAGCCCTCGGAGTCCACGGGGGTGTCGAGCACCTCGCCGTCCTTGCTGCGATAGCCCACGCAGACGCGGATGTTCTCCAGGCCGTCGAGCACGTCGAGCTTGGTCAGGCAGATGCCGGAGACCGAGTTGATCTGCACCGCGTGACGCAGCGCCACGGCATCGAACCAGCCACAGCGGCGCGCCCGGCCGGTGGTGGCGCCGAACTCGTGGCCCTTCTCGGCCAGGTGGCGGCCGTGGTCGTCGAACAGCTCGGTCGGGAAGGGACCGGAGCCGACGCGAGTGGTGTAGGCCTTGGTGATGCCCAGCACGTAGTCCAGGTACAGCGGCCCCACGCCGGAACCGGTGGCGGTGCCGCCGGCGGTGGTGTTGGAGCTGGTCACGTAGGGGTAGGTGCCGTGGTCGATGTCCAGCAGCGAGCCCTGGGCGCCCTCGAAGAGGATGTTCTCGCCGGCGCGGCGCATGTCGTGGACCAGGGAGACGGCGTCGCAGACCATCGGGCGCAGCTCCTCGGCCATCGCCATCGCCTCGTCGAAGACCTGCTGGAAGTCCACCGGCTCCTCTCGGTGATACTCCTTGAGCACGAAGTTGTGGTACTGCAGCACCTCACCCAGCTTGGAGGCGAAGCGCTCGCGGTGCAGCATGTCGCCCAGGCGCAGGCCACGACGCGCCACCTTGTCCTCGTAGGCCGGCCCGATGCCGCGACCGGTGGTGCCGATCTTGGCGATGCCGCGATCCTTCTCACGGGCCTGGTCCAGGCGCACGTGGTAGGGCAGGATCAGCGGGCAGGAGGGTGACAGGCGCAGGCGCTCGCGCACCGGCACGCCCTTCTCCTCGAGCTCGCGGATCTCCTTCATCAGCGCCTCGGGCGACAGCACCACGCCGTTGCCGATCACGCAGAGCTTGTCCTCGCGCAGGATCCCGGAGGGGATCAGGTGCAGCACGGTCTTCTCGCCGTCGATCACCAGGGTGTGCCCAGCGTTGTGACCGCCCTGGAAGCGCACCACCGCGGAGGCGGATTCGGTGAGCAGGTCGACCACCTTGCCCTTGCCTTCGTCACCCCACTGGGTGCCCAGTACGACTACATTCTTGCCCATTGTGCTCTCGTCTCTCGTTGCGGCACCGCGCCC
>JAWWBV010000105.1:0-7423 GCA_033720795.1 Halomonas sp.
GCCCCGGGCATCTACGCGCCCAAGGGGCTGTAAGCCACAAGCGGCCTAGCGCCGAGCCGCCAAGCTGTCCGGCGACGGGCCTGGCCTCTATGCATCCGAGTGGCAAGGAGAAAGTGACAAGCAGAAAGTGATGCGTTGCAAGCGCAAACAGCCCCGCGGGCCCTGAAGGCCTGCGGGGTTTCTCTTTCCACTTTCTACTCTTGCCTTGGCCGCTTGGCCTCCTACGCCAGTCCCAGCTCGTGGGTGGCCTCCTCGCGCATCTTGAACTTCTGGATCTTGCCGGTGACGGTCATCGGGAAGGCGTCGACGAACTTCACGTAGCGCGGCACCTTGTAGTGGGCGATCTGGCCCTTGCAGAAGGCCTTGAGGCCCTCCTCGTCGAGGCTCTCGCCCTCGCTCAGCTTGACCCAGGCCATCACCTCCTCGCCGTACTTCTCGTCGGGCACGCCGATCACCTGGACGTCGGAGATGGCCGGGTGGGTGTAGAGGAAATCCTCGATCTCGCGCGGATAGATGTTCTCGCCGCCGCGGATGATCATGTCCTTGATGCGCCCGACGATCGCCACGTAGCCCTCGTCGTCCATGGTGGCGAGGTCGCCGGTGTGCATCCAGCCGGCCGTATCGATGGCCTTGGCGGTCGCCTCCTCGTTCTCCCAGTAGCCGAGCATCACGCTGTAGCCACGCGTGCAGAGCTCGCCGGTCTCGCCGCGGGCCACCACGGCCCCGGTGTCGGGGCTGACCAGCTTGACCTCCAGGTGCGGATGGATGGTGCCCACCGTGGTGACGCGCTTCTCCAGCGGGGCATCGGTCTGGGTCTGGAAGCTCACCGGGCTGGTCTCGGTCATCCCGTAGCAGATGGTGACGTCCTGCATGTGCATCTTGTCGATGACCTTGCGCATCACCTCGATGGGGCAGATGGAGCCGGCCATGATGCCGGTGCGCAGCGAGGAGAGGTCGAAGTCCTCGAACTCCGGGTGCTCCAGCTCGGCGATGAACATCGTCGGCACCCCGTAGAGGGTGGTGGCATGCTCCTCGGCCACCGCCCGCAGCGTCTCGCCCGCCTCGAAGCCGTCGCCGGGATAGATCATGGCAGCGCCGTGAGTCATGCAGCCCAGGTTGCCCATCACCATGCCGAAGCAGTGATAGAGCGGCACCGGGATCACCATGCGATCGGTCTCGTCGAGGGCCATGGTACGGGCCACGAAGAAGCCATTGTTGAGGATGTTGTGATGGGAGAGGGTGGCGCCCTTGGGGGCGCCGGTAGTGCCCGAGGTGTACTGGATGTTGATCGGATCGTCGAACTGCAGGCCGGCCTGGACCTCGGCGAGTCGCTCGACGGAGACCTCGTCGGCATGCTCGAGCATCCCGGGCCAGGTCAGCATGCCGGGCAGGGCGCGGTCGGCGTCCAGGCATACCACCCGCTCAAGCGCCGGGAGCCGGGCGCTCTTGAAGGTGTCGGGGCCGTCGTCGCGCAGCTCCGGTGCCAGCTCGGCCAGCGTCGCCACGTAGTCGGAGCTCTTGAAGGCGCCCTGCAGGACCAGCGTCGAGGCGCCGGACTGCTTGAGCGCGTAGTCGAGCTCATGAGTGCGATAGCTCGGGTTGATGTTGACGAGGATGGCGCCGATCTTCGCCGTAGCGAACTGGGTGATCGCCCACTCGGCACAGTTGGGCGACCAGATGCCGACGCGCTCGCCCTTCTTGACCCCCAGGGCGAGCAGGGCGCGCGCCGCCCGGTCGACCGCCTGCTGCAGCTCCCGCCAGCTGTAGCGCAGCCCCTGGTGACGGCTGATCAGGGCGTCGCGCTCGGCGAAGCGCGCCACGGTATCGTCGAAGCAGTCACCGATGGTCTGGCCCTTGAGGGGCGTGTCGCTGATGCCGCTGACGTAGCTGATCGAGGGATGTTGGCGTGTCATGGAGTCTCTCGTCTCTTGTTGTTGGCCTGTGGCGGTGTACGTGAAACGCAGGATGACGTCGTGGTGAGCGTTCGATCGAGGCGGCGACGGTCGGCGCGGCGTGGTCGGGGCTCAGGCCTCGTGGCCGAGGCCGCGCAGCACCTCCCGGGCGCGGTGATCCACGTCGTCGAGCTCCATGCGCATCAGGCGGATGTCCTCCAGCTGGCGCTCGAGGTTGGCGCGCTTCTCGGCCAGGATCTCCAGCAGGCGCCTGAGCTGGCGCGCATTCCCGTCGGGCATGGCGTCGTACATCATCACCACCTCGCGGATCTCGCCCAGCGAGAAGCCCAGGCGCTTGCCGCGCAGGGTGAGCTTCAGGCGCACCCGGTCCTTCTCGCGGTAGATGCGTTTCTGCCCCTCGCGACGCGGGGCCAGCAGGCCCTCCTGCTCGTAGAAGCGGATGGTGCGGGGCGTGACCTCGAACATCTTCGCCAGCTCGCCGATGGTGTACTGGCGGTGCTGGCGGGGCAGGGCCTCCTGGCCGCTCGCGGTGTCCGGGGAGGTTGGCTGAGTCATGACGTTGATCCTGTGACCGGGTGGTGAACCGGCGGTTTCCCACCTCGTCTGGCAACACTAGACGAGGTTGACGTTAACGTAAAGTGCTTGTTCGACCATGGGGTGATATGGGATAAACCTAGCAAGTGCTAGGTTGGGGCTCCGCCGGCCGGCATGGTCGTCAATGGTGCCTGCCGCACGTTTCGATGACCGGCCCCGGGCGGCGCGGCGCGGCCCCCACCTCCAAAGATCACACACCCATAGCCGAACAAGAGGGATACCCCCATGGACTTCTCCCTGACCGATGATCAGAAGGCGCTGGCCGCGGCCGCCGCCGACTTCGCCCGCGCCGAGCTGGCCGACCATGCGGCCGACTGGGACGCGAGCTCCCACTTCCCGGTGGACGTCATCCGCCGGGCGGGCGAGGCGGGCTTCCTCGGCATCTATACCCCCGAGGAGCACGGCGGCCTGGGCCTCTCGCGGCTCGAGGCCTCGCTGATCTTCGAGCAGCTCTCCCAGGGCTGCATCGCCACCACCGCCTACCTGACCATCCACAACATGGTCACCTGGATGATCGCCAGCTGGGGCGACGACGCCCTGCGTGAGGCCTGGGTGCCCGCCATGGTAGCCGGTGAGGCGCTGGGCTCCTACTGCCTGACCGAACCCGGGGCCGGCTCCGACGCGGCGAGCCTGCGCACCAAGGCGGTGCGCGACGGCGACGACTACGTCATCTCGGGCAGCAAGATGTTCATCTCCGGGGCGGGCGCCACCGAGGTGCTGGTGGTGATGGCCCGCACCGGCGCGCCCGACAGCGGCGCCGGCGGCGTCTCGGCGATCGTGGTGCCGGCGGATGCCGCGGGCGTGGAATACGGCAAGAACGAGGAGAAGATGGGCTGGAAGAGCCAGCCGACCCGCCTGGTGAGCTTCGATGGCGTGCGGGTGCCGGTCACCAACCGCCTCGGCGCGGAGGGCGAGGGCTTCAAGTTCGCCATGAAGGGCCTCGACGGCGGGCGGCTGAACATCGCCAGCTGCTCCCTGGGCGCCGCCCAGCAGGCGCTGACCCTCTCCCGGGACTACCTGGCCGAACGCAAGCAGTTCGGTCGCGAGCTCTCGAGCTTCCAGGCCCTGCAGTTCAAGCTCGCCGACATGGCCAGCGAGCTCACCGCGGCACGGCTGATGGTGCGCCATGCCGCCTGGCGCCTCGACCAGGGCGACCCCGAGGCGACCGCCCACTGCGCCATGGCCAAGCGCTTCGCCACCGACATGGGCTTCAACGTCTGCAACGAGGCCCTGCAACTGCACGGCGGCTATGGTTACATTCGTGAATACCCCCTGGAGCGGCTGGTGCGCGATACCCGGGTGCACCAGATCCTCGAGGGGACCAACGAGATCATGCGCCTGATCGTCGCCCGCCGCCTGCTGGCCGACGGCGTCATCGAGTCGCTCCAGTAACCGCCTCACTCCCTTACCTGAGCCAGGAGATTCCCGGATGTCGGACCTTGCAGTGCTCTTCGACGAGCTGCCTACCCGCGACGGCGGCCGTATCGGCGTGGCCACCCTCAATGCCCCGAAGTCGCTCAACGCCCTGTCGCTGGAGATGATCCACCAGCTCGAGGCCAAGCTCGACGCCTGGGCGGTCGACCGCAGCGTGGTGGCGGTGTGGCTCGAGGGCAGCGGCGACAAGGCCTTCTGTGCCGGCGGCGACGTGGTGGCCCTCTACCGCTCGCTGACCGAGGACGGCGAGAACCGCGGCGCCGGGCGCGACGGCCTGTTCGCCGAGACCTACTTCAGTGCGGAGTACCGCCTCGACTACCGCATTCACACCTACCCCAAGCCGCTGATGGTGTGGGGCGACGGCATCGTCATGGGCGGCGGGCTCGGCCTGATGGCCGGCGGCTTCCAGCGCCTGGCCACCGAGACCACCCGCATCGCCATGCCGGAGATCACCATCGGGCTCTATCCCGACATCGGCGCGAGCTGGTTCCTGGGGCGCATGCCGGCGGGCGTGGGCGCCTACCTGGGCCTCACCGGCGCTCAGCTCAATGCCCGGGACGCCCTCGACCTGGGCCTGGCCGATCGCGTCATCCCGCGCGAGCGCCGCGAGGCGCTGCTCGGCGCGCTGCAGGAGGCCGACTACGGGGATCGCGCCCCGCGGGCCCTGCGCGCCGGCGTGCAGTCGGTGCTCGACGACCACGAGGATCGCGGCGTGGCCCCGCCGGCCCAGGTGTGGCCGCACCTCGATCACCTCCAGTCGCTGGTGGGGCGCGTCGACGCCGCCAGCGCCGTCAAGCGCATCCTGCGTGACGCCAGCGAGGATGCCTGGCTCGCCGCCAACCGGACGCGGCTCGAGACCGGCTGCCCGACCAGCGCCCAGCTGGTGTGGCGCATGCTCGAGCGTCACGCCCACACGAGCCTCGCCGATGCCTTCCGCGAGGAGCTCAGCCTCTCGGTGCAGTGCTGCCGGCAGGGGGACTTCGTCGAGGGGGTGCGCGCCCTGCTGATCGACAAGGACAAGGCGCCGCGCTGGTCCCACGCCGCGGTGGCCGAGGTGCCCGAGGCCGACATCCAGGCGCTGATGCGCGCGCGCTGGTCCGCCGAGGAGCACCCGCTTCGCGACCTGGGCGTCGGCCGGCGCGTGGGCTGAGTCCCTCGCGCCTGCGCTCCGCCGCTCCTGAACAACTCACAACGACACAGGAACCACGCCAATGAACATCGCCTTTATCGGCCTCGGCAACATGGGCGCCCCCATGGCCATCAACCTGCTCAAGGCCGGGCACGACGTGACCGTCTTCGACCTGGTGGAGGAGGCCATCCAGGCCCTCGAAACCGAGGGCGCGAGCCGCGCGGCAAGCGCCCCGGGCGCCGCCTCGGACGCCGAGGTGGTCGTCTCCATGCTGCCGGCCGGGGCCCACGTGAAGAGCCTCTATCTCGGTCGCGACGGCGCGCCGGGGCTGCTCGACGCCCTGGAGCACCGGCCGCTTCTGATCGACTCCTCGACCATCGCGCCGGACGATGCGCGCCTGGTGGGCGCCGCCGCCGCCGAGCGCGGCTTCACCTACCTGGATGCCCCGGTCTCCGGCGGGGTGGGGGGCGCCAAGGCCGGCACCCTGACCTTCATCGTCGGCGGGGAGGCGGCCGGCTTCGAGCAGGCCAGGCCGCTGCTCGAGGCGATGGGCAAGAACATCTTCCATGCCGGCGAGCGCGGCGCCGGCCAGGTGGCCAAGATCTGCAACAACATGCTGCTGGGCATCCTGATGTCGGGCACCGCCGAGGCGCTGGCGCTGGGCGTGAAGAACGGCATGGATCCGGCGGTGCTCTCCGAGATCATGAAGCAGAGCAGCGGCGGCAACTGGGCGCTCAACGTCTACAATCCCTGGCCCGGGGTGATGGAGGGCTCGGCGGCCTCCCGGGACTACCAGGGCGGCTTTCTGACCGACCTGATGGCCAAGGACCTGGGGCTCGCCTGGGAGCTGGCGCTGGGCTCGAAATCCAGCGTGCCGATGGGCTCCCAGGCGCGCAACCTCTTCGCCCTGCACAGCGCCCAGGGCAGCGGCCGGCTCGACTTCTCCAGCATCCAGACCCTCTATCGCCAGGGGGAGGATCAGGGCAAGTCGTAGCGCGGGCCCCGGCCGCCGCCAGGATGCGGCGCGACCTGCGCCTACACGGCCGTGGCGAAAACGGGCACACTCTCGTGCCCGTTTCCCGTCGAGAGCCTGCATGAGCGTACCCCCTTCCTCTCCCTCTTCGCCCTCCGCCTCCCGGGCGTCGCGTCCCGCGCGTCGCGAGCTGCTCGAGGGGCCCATCGCGGCGACCCTGCTGCGCAAGAGCCTGCCGGTGGTGGTCGGCATGCTCGCCATGCTGAGCTTCAACCTGGTGGATGCCTGGTTCATCTCCCGGCTCGGCACCGAGGAGCTGGCGGCGGTCTCCTTCACCTTCCCGGTGGTGTTCACGGTGATCAGCCTGGCCATTGGCCTGGGCATCGGCACCTCGGCGGTGGTGGCCCGTCGGCTGGGCCAGGGCGAGCTCGCGACGGTGCGCCGCCGCGCCACCGATGCGGCCCTGCTGGCGGCGGTGGTCGGCATCGCCATGACCGTGCTGGGGCTTTCGACCCTGGAGCCGCTGTTTCGCCTGATGGGCGCCGACGACGTGCTGATGCCCCATATCCGCGACTACATGGGCCTCTGGTACCTGGGTGCGGCCGCGATGATCGTCCCCAGGGTGCTCAACAGCATCCTGCGCGCCCACGGCAACACCGCCACCCAGGGAGTGATGATGGCGCTGGCCGCCGGCATCAACGTGCTGCTCGACTGGTGGCTGATCTTCGGCGCCGGGCCCTTCCCGGCGTTGGGTGTGGCCGGGGCGGCGCTCGCCACCGTGCTCAGCTGGGGGCTGATGACGGCCGTCCTGCTCTGCCATCGCGAGCTGCGCGCGCTCTTCGACCTGGCCGGCCTCGATCGCAAGGGACTGGCCGCCTCCTGGCGGGAGCTCGGTCGCATCGCCGGGCCGGCGGCGCTCACCAGCGTCTTCACGCCCGTCGCCCTGGGGCTGCTGACCCGTATCATCGCCGACCACGGCCACGCCGCCGTGGCGGGCTACGGCGTCGGCAGCCGCATCGAGGCGATCTCCCAGATCGTGGTGCTGGCGCTCTCCATGACCCTCTCGCCGCTGGTCAGCCAGAACGCCGGCGCCCGCCAGCACGACCGGGTGCGCCGGGCGATCTTCGGCTGCTTCGGCTTCGTGCTGGCCTGGCAGCTGCTGGTCTGGGGCGCGCTGCAGGGGCTGGCGCCCTGGCTGGTGGGGGGCTATGCCGAGAGCGAGGCGGTGGCCGGGGTGCTGCGCAGTTTCCTGTGGTGGGTGCCCCTGGGGCTCGGCGCCCAGGGCGTGGTGATCCTCGCGGTCTCGTCGCTCAATGCCCTGCACCGGCCGGCGCTGGCCATGCGCCTGTCGGTGGTGCGGCTGTTCGTGCTCACCGTGCC
>JAWWBV010000106.1:0-7319 GCA_033720795.1 Halomonas sp.
CCCGTGCGTTCATGGGGTAGAAACCGGAGCGGTAGGGGTGTGGACGGTACATGGTGCGCTCTCCCGAATGATTGCGGCGAAGGCGGTGCGCCATCAGAGATCGTGGCCGAATCGGCCTTCGGTTCCGCCCTCCGGGCGGTTCGACATCAGCTCCAGATCGAAGCTGGTGGGACGCGGCCGAGGGTTGTCGCGGTCCTCCAGGGACCGGAAACTGCCCAGCAGATAGAACTCCAGGTCGCTGGGCGGCACAAAGGAACCCGTTGGCAGCCGCACCTGCTCCGGCTTGAAGGAGCGGGCCAGTCGTGGGGTGACGAAGATCACCAGCTCGGTCTGCTCCTTGATGAACTCCTGGCTGCGGAACAGCGCCCCCAGCACCGGCACCTCGCCCAGACCCGGCAGCTTGGAGACGTTCTCGCGCAGGCTCTCGTTGAGCATGCCGGCAATGGCAATCGTCTGACCGGTGGCCAGCTCCACCGTGGAGCTGGCGCTGCGCTTGGTCAGCGCCGGCACGAAGAACTGGGCGCTTACTCCGCTGCCCACGCCGACCTGCAGGCTGTTGGCCGGCACCAGGTCGGAGACCGAGACGTCCACCTTGAGGTTGATGCTGCCCGAGTCGAGCACCACCGGCAGGAAGCCGAGCCCCACGCCGAACTCCTTGTGCTCGATGGCCACCTGGCCATCGCCCTGGGGCACCGGAATGGGGAACTCGCCTCCGGCCAGGAACTGGGCCGGCTGACCGGTCAGGGTGGTGAGGTTGGGTTCGGCGAGGATCTTGGCCACTCCTTCGCGGCTGGCCGCATCGAGCACCAGATTGAGCAGGTAGTCGCTGCGCTGGGAGCGGGCGAAGATGCCGGTATCCTCGATGGTAGCGGTGGCCGGAGAGAACTCGGATACCACCGGGCCAACAGGTGTCTGTCCCGGGACAAAAGGTAACGCTGAAAGGCGGTCCCCACCTATTCCCGAAAATGTGGCCTCCGGGAAGTTGGCCCCGCCGCTGACGCCGCCGAGGCGCAGCGCCGAGGAACCGACGTTGAAGACATTGAAGTTGGCCTCCAGACGCTTGACCAGCGAGCGCGACACTTCCGCCACCTTGACGTCGAGCATCACCTGCTGGGCCCCCCCCACCTGCATCAGGTTAAGCACGCCCTCTTCGCCACCGGCGAAGCGGTTGGCCAGGCGCAGCGCGGTTTCCAGCCTCTCGGCGCTGGAGACTTCGCCGCTGAGCACGATCCCTTCCTGGGCCGAGCGCACCTGGATGTTCTCGCCGGGCAACAGGTCATGCAGGTTGCTCTTCAACGTCTCCAGGTCATGGGTCACGGTGACGTTGAGGGTTCCCTCGACGCTTTCCGAGCGGTCCCAGAGCACCACATTGGTGGTGCCGGTCGACTTGCCCAGCACATAGATCTGGCGGGACCCCCTCACCACGATATCGGCGATCTCGGGGTTGCCTACCGAGACCACGCCCACCGGCCGGGGAAACTGCAGCACCTGCCCCTTGTTGATCGCCACGGACACCGGCACCGCCCGCCCCTCCTGGGGCATGGCAATACGGCGTTCGTTGGTCTGGGCCGAGAGCTGTGACGCCCAGCCCGCCGCCAGCGATGTCAGCAACACCAACGCCAGCCACTTCCACCCTTCGCCTTGCCTGATCATGTCGACTCTCCCCGTGTTACCTGTTCTTGTCGCAGTGTTTTTGTGCTGTTCTTCCCGTGATCGTTCTTGCCCCGGCAACCGCTGCCCCTCTGCGTGTTTTCCTTGGGAGGAGGGTTACCGGTGCCCGGTGTGCCTCCTTGATCTGTCGTGTCAGTTACGAACGCTTACCATGCTGCTCTGAGTACCGCGGATCACCTCCACCTGGCGCCTGACCGGTGCCGTGCGTCGCGGTGGCGGCGAGGCGAGTGGCGGTGCCGGCTCCTCGACGTTGAGCACCGAGCGCTGGGCCGTCATCAGGTCCGCGTCATCCTCTTTCTCCAACGGGTTGCGCAGGGTGAGCTGCACCTTGCCCTCCTGGGTGGCCTTGACCAGGGTCTCGGCCTCACGGGTCGTCACCTCCAGGGTCACCGCCCGAACGATCACCGGGCCGTCACGCTCCTGGCTGGCGATCTGGTCCACCGCCAGCACCTTGAGGTTGTGCAGCACCGTCTTGGACTCGACGTCATTGCGGCTGCCGCCGTTGCGCTTGGTAGAGAGCACGTCGACCCGGTTGCCCGGCAACAGGAAGCCGGCCACGCCCACCACGTCATCGACCCGCACGCTCATGGCGCGCTTGCCGGGGTCGAGCAACGCCGCCAGGGCGCTGCCGCCCATGTGTTCGGAAACCCGTCCCTCGAGCACGATCTCGCCGGGGTAGATCACCTGATTGCTGACACGCCCCACCACACTCTCCATGTCGCTGAAGCTGCTGGGCGGCACCACGTCCCTGGGCATGGCCACCATCTTGAGGTCGGAGGCCTGCACGGTGGTGCCGAAGGGCACCTGCAGCGCCGCCACTACTACCTGGGTGGCATCGGCGAGGGCCTCGTTTTTGCCGCCCTGCTCCTGCATCCAGTTCATCGCCACCACGGCGGCGCCCAGCGCCATCATCAGCGAGAGCGCGAACATGGCGAAGATCCCCTTGCGTTTCATGGTGCATCCCTCCGGTTGGCGGCGACGTCGCCGTTCGATGGATCAGCGAAGTCGCCGAAGTAGGTTTGCCAGGCCCAGGCCAGGGTCTCGCGGTTCGGGGCCCCGCCGCCCCGGTAGGCGAGCTGGTCCCCGGTGAGGCTCAGCAGGTCGCGGGGGTGGCAGGCGAGCAGCGGCACGCCATGGCGCGCGTGCAGCTCGTCGATCACGAACTCGGTCAGGGCCTGATCGAAGGGCAGGCCCTGGGCCTCGCACTGCTGCTGCCAGATTGACAGGTAGGCATCGCGCGGCAGCGCCGAGAAGCGGATCTTGTAGCCGATGCGGCGCAGGAAGGCGGCATCGGCCAGGGTGAGCGGATTCAGGTTCGTGGAGAACACCAAGGCCACATCGAAGGGCACGCTGAAGTGATAGCCGTTACTCAGCGCCAGGAAATCGCGGCGCTCTTCCAGGGGCACGATCCAGCGATTGAAAAGCTCCGTGGGGGTCATGCGCTGGCGACCCAGGTCGTCGATCACCAGCATGCCGTTGTTGGCCAGCAGCTGGACGGGGGCCTGGTGGATATGGGTGGCCGCGTCGTACTGGATCTCCAGGCGTTCCATGGTCAGCTCGCCGCCGGTGACCACGCAGGGCCGGCGGCAGCGCACATAGCGAGGATCGTGGCCCTGGCCGAGATAGAGCTGCGCGGCGGGCGTTGCCTCAGGATCCTCCAGCGCCTGATGCACGGCGGGGTCATAGCAGCGTACCGCCTTGCCCCCCACCAGGATGGCGTGGGGAATCAGCACCTCGCCGTCCAGCAGCCGCACCAGGCGGCGGGCGATATAGCTCTTGCCGGTACCCGCCTCGCCATGGATGAACATGGCGCGGCCGGAGTGCAGCCCCGGGCCCAGCTGGTCGAGCAGCGCGGGGTCGATCACCGTGTCGGCGAAGGCGGTCATCACCGTGTCGCGGCGAATGGCCACGTCGC
The DNA here is from genome assembly GCA_033720795.1 of Halomonas sp. Taxonomy (GTDB): domain Bacteria; phylum Pseudomonadota; class Gammaproteobacteria; order Pseudomonadales; family Halomonadaceae; genus Halomonas. The sequence goes on from JAWWBV010000106.1 coordinate 3,587, forward strand.
TCAGCGCCTGGGCGCGCACCCGGGCGCTGTAGGCCTCCAGGGTGACCGGCGCCTCGCCGCTGTAGCCGTCGCGGTTGAGCGCTTCCAGCGCCGAGGCGCGACCGCGGTCGGTCAGCCCGAAGCGCAGCACGCCGCCACTGCCCTGGCCGCGCACCTCCACCCGGCCCTCGTCGCGCAGGAAGCGGCAGACTTCCTCCACCACGCTGCCGGCAAGCGCCGTGCCCCGGCTCAACTGGTGAAGATCCAGCACACCCTGCTCGAAGAGCTGCTTGACCAGCAGGTCGCCCAGGTAGAGCACCGAGAGCCCGGTCTCCGCCACGCGACCGGGGCGCGGTGCGCTGTGGGTCGCCGCCTCCTGGCCGGCGCTCGCGTGACTCGCTTGAGTGGCTTCGATATGCATGGCGGTGCTCCCTGGATAGCTCGGCTTCTCTGCACAAAAGATTACAATATGCAATAGCGTAGATGATCAATCTGGTAACAGGCGCTACGAGTCTCAATAAAAAGTTTTAGGCAAGCGGCCATTGCCAGATCAACCAGGTGCTGCTACCCAGCGCAATGGATACCGCGAAGGGAAACTTCCTGCCCATCACCTCGCCTTCCTGAGGCGCGATATACAGCGGTTTACCGGTCACCGCCAATGTCTTCAACATCAGTCCATAGCGGGGGAACGGCGACACCGACTGGCGTAACACGAGAGCCGACACGGCAAATCCAAGCCCGACCATTCCGCCTACCAGAATGCTGAATAGCGCCGCCTGGAAGACGCCAAATGGCCCCAGGAAGGCACCGATGGCCCCCATCAACTTGGCATCGCCGGCACCGGTGAATCCCATCAGGTAACCAGGAAGCAGAATGATTAACCCAACCACCAAGCCGGTGATGGCGGCCAGGACACCGCCGGAACCTGCCAGCACAGCCTGCAGAAGGATTCCCGTGGCGGCCCCGGCCAGAACGAGACGGTTGGGGATACGGCGTTTACGCAGATCCCAGGCCGCTGCACTCCAGACCAGTACCAATAGCGATGTGGTGATCAGTGAAATTTGATGACCCATGACATCACTCTCTCTAGATAAAGAAGCGCCGACATCCCTATCGGCGCCATGTAATAAAGCAACATCAACCGGCTGGAGCTGTTCCACCCAAAGCCTCTAGAAGAGCCGTCAAGTGGATTACTACTTGATCACCAATTAATACAAAAATCGCTGCTCCAACAGCCACAATCAGCCCGGCCACCAGCGCCCATTCCACCACCTCAGTGCCTTCCTCTTCCTTCCAGAAATTCTGGATACCTTGCATCAGCTTGTTCATGACAGTTCTCCCATGGATTGCGTCATCAAACCCGCGTTGGTTCGCCCAGGAGCGTCGGCCTTTCCGAGCGCTCACGTGACTGATCATTGCTGTTACAAAGCAGTTACGCTTGGAGTATCTTGCAGGACCCTAGGAGTATCTTGCGCGGCATGAGTGATAGATCGCCGGGGGCCCTGAGGCGGTGATTGCCCATTAATGTACAAACCTTGTACATTGAGAGATGGAAGCCGCTATCTTGTGCATTGTTGTCACACTGTGGCGGCGCGGCCCGGTTAGCCTGTAAGGACATCCGAGGGATCGGAACCGCCACCTTCTCTCATCGACAAGATCGCCCCCATGACTCCATCGCGAACTCGCCTGCCTCTTCTAATCGGCATGACCCTGCTGGTGCTCTCGCCGCTGGTGGCCGCCCAGCAGCCCACCGCGGTGATCGCCGCCCGCGCCAGCCTCGCCGCCTGGTCCGATCCGCTGGAGGCGCTGGGCACCCTGCGCGCCGACGAGAGCGTGACCCTCTCCGCCACCGTCACCGAGACCATCGTGGAGCTGACCTTCGAGGGCGACGAGCGCGTCGAGGCCGGCGAGCTGCTGGTGCGCCTGGCCGACGACGAGCAGCGCGCCGACCTGCGGGTCGCCCAGGCGCTGCGCGACGAGCGACGCAACGCCGTCAACCGGCTCGCCCAGCTGCAGAACCGCAACCTGGCGCCGCGGGCCGACGTGGAGGATGCCCGGGCCCGGCTACGCCAGGCCGAGGCGGAGATCCAGGCCCTGGAGGCCAGGTTGGCCGACACCCGCATCCAGGCGCCCTTCGGCGGCATCGTGGGCTTTCGCAACGTCAGCGTGGGCACCCTGGTGACCCCCGGCACCGAGCTCGTCACCCTCGACCGGCTCGAGGTCATGAAGCTCGACTTCACCCTGCCCGAACGCGCCCTCGGCCAAATCCAGCCGGGCCTGGCACTGACCGCGACCAGCGCGGCCCTGCCCCACACCCCGTTTCGCGGCGAGATCGCGAGCATCGGCACGCGGATCGACCCGGTCACCCGCAGCATCACGGTACGCGCCGAGCTCACCAACCCGGAGCTCAAGCTGCGTCCCGGGATGCTGATGCAGGTCCGACTCGAGAGTGCGCCCCGGGAGGCGCTGGTGATTCCCGAGGAGGCACTGATGCCCCAGGGGCAGCGCCAGTTCGTGCTGACGCTTCAGGATGACGGCGAGGCCTACCGGGTCGAGGAGCGCGAGGTACGCATCGGCGCGCGTCGCGAGGGCGAGGTGGAGATCCTCGAGGGGCTCGCGGAGGATGATCTGGTGGTCGCCCACGGCACCGAGCGGGTGCGCGATGGCCAGCCGACCCGCCTGCTCGGCATCCTCGATGACGAGACCACCGTGCCCCAGCTGCTGCGTCGCAGCCGTAACGCCGCCGAGGTGAACGGCTGATGCGTCTCTCCGACCTCTCCGTCCAGCGCCCGGTGCTGGCCGTGGTGATGGCCGCCCTGATCGTCGCCTTCGGCCTGCTGGCCCTGGAGCGGCTGCCGCTCCAGGAGTACCCCGCCATCGACCCGCCGGTGGTCTCCATCGATACCCGCTACCCCGGCGCCTCGGCCAGCATCGTGGAGACGCGCGTCACCCAGATGCTGGAGGATCGCATCGCCGGGGTGGCAGGCATCGAGGTGATCTCCTCCTCCAGCGAAGACGGCCGCTCCAGCATCAACGTGGAGTTCGGCCTGGACCTGGACATCGACGCCGCCGCCAACGACATCCGCGACCGCATCTCCGGGGCCCGGGGCAACCTGCCCGAGGAGGCCGACCCGCCCGAGGTGCAGAAGGCCGACTCGAGCTCCGAGGTGGTGATCTGGTTCTCGCTGAGCGGCGGCGGCTACGACGTGGCCGAGCTCACCGACTACGCCGACCGCTACCTGGTGGATCGCTTCTCGGTGCTGCCCGGCGTCGCCCAGGTGCGGGTCGGGGGCGGTCGCGAGTACGCCATGCGCGTCTGGCTCGATGCCGACGCCCTGGCGGCGCGCGGCCTCACGGTGGGCGACGTCGAGGACGTCCTGCGCGACGAGAACGTCGAGCTGCCCGGCGGCGCCGTGGTCTCCGAGGCGCGCCAGTTCATCGTGCGCCTGCCCAGAAGCTTCGCCACCCCCGAGGACTTCCGCCGGCTGGCCCTCGACGAGGGCGCCGACGGCTACCTGGTGCGCCTGGGTGACGTGGCCCGGGTCGAGATCGGCGCCGTGGAGGAGCGCACCATCTTTCGCGGCAACGGCGTGCCGATGGTGGGGCTGGGGTTGATGAAACAGTCCACCGCCAACGTGCTGGAGATCTCCAAGGGCGCCCAGGCGGAGATGGACCGCCTGCAGGCGACCCTGCCCGAGGGCATGGAGCTGTCGCTGAACTTCGACGCCTCGGTGTTCGTCGACGGCGCCATCGG
>JAWWBV010000107.1:0-7310 GCA_033720795.1 Halomonas sp.
CGTCGAGCGGCTGATCCTCATGGCCCCCGGCGGCGTGGAGGCCCGCGAGACCTACTTCGAGATGGAGGGCATAAAGCGCATGGTCGAGGTGTTCGGCCGCGGCCCGATGGGCGTCGAGGAGATGCGCGAGGTGATGACCCTTCAGCTCTACGACAGCACCCAGCTCGACGACACCCTGCTCGCCGAGCGCGCCGCCGTGGCGCCGAGCCAGCCGGCCAACCTCTTCTCGACCATGATGGTGCCGGACATGACCGAGCGCCTGGGCGAGCTCGACTGCCCCGTGCTGGGCTTCTGGGGCACCAACGACCGCTTCAACCCGGTGGGCGGCGCACAGAAGTTCCTCGACCACGCCCCCGAGGCGCGCTTCGTGATGCTCAACCGCTGCGGCCACTGGGTGCAGGTCGAGCACGCCGCGCTCTTCAACCGCACCTGCCTCGACTTCCTGCATCATGGGTGAAGGCGCCACGCGACGGCGCCGGTCGAGCGGCTCGGTGGCACGCACGGGGACGACGACATGATGGATTCGCCGGGCTGGAACCCGCTGGCCCACGCCGGCGACCCCTCCCTTCCGGGACAAGAGGGACCCAAGAAGATGACCCACAACAATTACCGACACCTGCTCTCGCCGGGCCGCATCGGCACCCTGGCGCTGAAGAACCGCATCGTCATGGCGCCGATGGGCTCGAACTTCGCCGAGGCCGACGGCCACTGCGGCGAACGCATCCAGGCCTACTACGAGGCCCGCGCCCGGGGCGGCGCCGGCCTTCTGACTATGGGCGTGTGCGCGGTGGCCTACCCCGCCGGCACCGCCGAGCCCTACCAGGTCGGCGTCTCCTCCGATGCCTTCCTGCCCGGTCTGACCCGGCTGGCCGAGCGGGTCCACCGCCACGGCGCGAAGATCGCCATGCAGCTGCAGCATGCCGGCAAGACCGCGGTGCGCGACATGGCCGAGGGACGCGAGCTGTGGGTGCCCTCGATGCCGCCGGCCTCGAAGACCGACATGTTCAACGCCCTGACCCGCGAGGAGCTGGGCGCCTTCATCAGCTCCTCCAAGGGCCGTGAGGGCGGTGGCGTGAAGCTGCGCGTGATGGACCGCGACGACATCGCTCAGATGGTCGAGTGGTTCGCCGCCGCCGCCGAACGCGCCAAGCGCGCCGGCTTCGACGGCGTGGAGCTCCATGCAGCCCACACCTACATCATCGCCGGCTTCCTCTCGGCCTACTTCAACCAGCGCGACGACGAATACGGCGGCTCCCTCGAGAACCGCGCCCGGCTGCTGCTGGAGATCATCGCCGCCGTGCGTGCGCGGGTCGGCGAGGACTATCCGGTCTGGCTGCGCCTGGACGCCGAGGAGCTGCGCACCCCGGGCGGCATCACCCTGGAGGACGCCCTCGCCGTGGCGCGACTCGCCGAACGCGCGGGCGTCGACGCAGTCAGCGTCTCGGCCTACGCCAACGTCAATCGCGGCGACGCCTTCACCGAGGCCCCGCTGGTACACCGGCCGGCCGGCTTCCTCGACTGGGCCGAGCAGTTCACCCGGGCGCTGAGCATTCCCGTCATCGCCGTGGGCCGCCTGGAGCCGGACGTCGCCGACGAGGCGGTCGGTGCGGGACGCTGCGACTTCGTGGCCATGGCCCGCAAGCTGCTGGCGGACCCCGAGCTGCCGGTGAAACTCGAGGAGAATCGCCCCCAGGACATCCGACCCTGCATCTACTGCTACGCCTGCGTCAGCCAGATCTTCGTCAACGAGCGGGTCAAGTGCGCCGTCAATCCGCTGACCGGCCACGAGGCCGAGCGCGCGCTGATCAAGAGCGACCGGTCGCGCCACGTGCTGGTGGTCGGCGGTGGCCCGGCGGGCCTGGAGGCCGCCCGGGTCGCCGCGCTGCGCGGCCACAAGGTGACGCTGGTCGAGCGCGGCCAGCGCCTCGGCGGCACGCTGTTCTTCGCCGCCCTGGCCTACGCCGAGAACGGCCCGCTGCTCGACTACCTGCTGGCCCAGGTGCGCCAGCTGCCCATCGACGTGCGCCTGGGCACCGAGGCCACGCCCGAGCTGGTCAGCGAACTCGGGGCGGACGAGGTGATCGTCGCCAGCGGCGCGCGCCGCGCCCCGCCGCAGCTGCCCGGGGCCGAGGCCCGTCACGTCTGGTCCGGCGACGAGCTGCGCCTGGTGCTCACCGGCGAGGGCGAAGAGATCGCCAGGCGCAAGCTGAGCCTCACCCAGCGCATGATGCTCAAGTCCGGCAGCCTCACCGGCATCACCGGCAGCAGCGAGGCGATGCAGAAGCTCTCCCGGCTGTGGATGCCGCTGGGCAAGCGGGTGGTGATCGTCGGCGGCGGCCTGGTCGGCCTGGAGCTGGCCGAGTTCCTGGTCGACCGGGGCCGCAGGGTCACGGTGCTGGAGCCCGGCCCCGATCTGGGCGCCGAGCTCGCCATCGTGCGGCGCTGGCGGGTGCTCGCCGGGCTCGAGCGTCACGAGGTCGCCCTGCACAAGCAGGTGCGCGTCGAGGCCATCGACGAGAGGGCGGTGCGCTACGTGGACGCCGAAGGCGAGCCGCACTCGGCCGCCTGCGACTCGGTGGTGCTGGCCCTCGGCGCCGAACCCGACGATCGCCTGGCCCGCTCGCTGGAAGCCGCCGGGGTGCCGGTCACCGCCATCGGCGACGGCGAGCGGCTGGGCTATATCGAGGGCGCGATGCGCGGCGGCATGGAAGCGGGCCTGGCGGTGTAGGGCCTCCGCCCCCGTCTTGCCTTGCACCAACGTCAACGGCCGCCCCGAGGGGCGGCCGTTGACGTGGCCCGGGATGCTCGAGCTCAGCTCGAGGTCGGTGCCAGGTTCTGGTCGATAAAGCGCAGCAGCCGGCGGTCGGAGGCGCGCTTGACCGCCTCGTCGCGGCCGACGATGTAGCCGCGCTTGACGCAGTCGGCGAAGGGCTCGCCGCTCTTGAGCCGCTGGGCGAAGCGGGTCTCGCGATCCCGCGCCAGCGCCGGGCCGATCAACGCCTGGCCGTTGACGCTCGGCAGGCCGCGATCGTCGAAGGCCATCTCGCAGCCCTGGACGTAGGCCGAGGCGTTCTCGTGACGCGGCTCCAGGTTCTCCCAGGCGTGGCCGGCGCCGGCGAAGACCACCGCGGCGACCTCGCTGCCCGCCTCGCGCAGGCGCTCCTCGCGGCGCGCGCAGGCCACCAGGTCGTTGGAGGCATCCTCGCCGCCGCGCAGGGTCAACAGCGGCGCGCCGGTGGTCTGCTCGATCCGGTAGTCCTGGAAGCAGGGCCCGTAGACGTCGACGTGGGCGGCGAAGGGCGGCAGGTCGTCACCCAGCACCCCGCGCACGCGGCTGTCCATGGCCAGCCGCGCGGCCATGCCGCCGTAGGACATGCCCATCACCCCGACCCGCGAGGCGTCGACGGCCGGGTGCTCGCCCAGCGCCCGCAGCGCCGCATAGGCATCGGTCACCACATCGTACTCGGTGACGTTGATGGTCTTCAGCGCGTAGGGCACCGACTCGGCGACCCCGCGGGAGCGATAGTAGTCGACCACCAGGGCCGCGTGACCGGCGTTCTTCAGCATCTCGCCGTAGGCCATCTCGCGCCCCGGCTTGATGCCGCCGCTACCGGGCAGCACCACCATGGCCGCCACCGGCTCCTCGGCGCTGGCGCCATGCGGCAGGAAGAGCGTGCCGACGCTGGTGGTCGCGGGCGCGGCATCGAAATGGGAGAGCAGCACGTCGAAGTCATAGGGCGTATGGGAGGCGAAGCGGATCTCGCCCTGGGTGGTTTCGTCGAGCGCGGTGCTCGCCTGGACCGGCGGCAGCGGGATCGGCTGGGGGGCCTCGGCGTGGGCGGCCAGCGGCAGCGCCGCCAGCAGCCAGGTAGAGAGCTTGAGAGAGAAGGACATCGTGGACTCCGGATCGGGCATGGGTGTCGAGAACAGGTATCAGGAACGGGTGAGCTCGGCATAGCGCCGGGCGTGATAGTCGGCGTCGCCGAGGCTCGCCTGGGCGACCCGCAGGCGCTTGAGGTAGAGCCCCACGTCGAGCTCGTCGGTCACCCCGATGCCGCCGTGGAGCTGCACGGCCTCGTTGCCGACCCGGTCGGCCATGATGCCGACCTTCCACTTGGCCAGGCTGACCAGCGCCGCGGCGTCGTGGGCGTCGCGATCGAGGGCATCCAGCGCCGCCATCAGGGTGCTGCGGGCCAGCGCCAGTTCGACGTGCAGCCAGGCGGCACGGTGCTGCAGCGCCTGGAAGCTGCCGATCGGCACGTCGAACTGCACCCGGGTCTTGAGGTATTCGAGGGTCATGGCGAAGAGCGCCTCGCAGGCGCCGAGCATCTCGGCGGCCAGGCAGACCCGGCCGCGATCCAGGGCGGCCTCCAGCGACGCCAGGCCCTCGCCCTCCTCGCCCAGCCGGCAGCCCGCCTCGAGGGTGACCTCGTCGAGGTACAGGTTGGCGGCGTTGCGCGCATCGATCAGCGACAGCCGGGTGAGCGTCACCCCCGGGGTGTCGGCGGGCACCAGGAAGAGGCTGACGCCCGCCGCCTCGCCGGGCACTCCCGAGGTGCGCGCGGCGACGATCCAGCCGTCGGCGCCATGGCCGTCGAGCACCATGACCTTCTCGCCAGAAAGCCGGTAGCCCTCGCCCTCGCGACGCGCCGAGAGCGCCAGGCGGCGCGGGTCGTGGCGAGCCCCCTCGTCCACCGCCAGCGCCAGGCGCCTCTCGCCCTGGATCAGCAGCGGCAGCCAGTCGTTGCGCTGGTCGGCCGAGCCGGCCAGCTCCAGCACAGCCCCGGCGAGCGCCACGCTGGAGACCATCGGTGAGGGGCTCAGGTGATGGCCGAGCGCCTCGCACACCGCGCCGAGCCCGGTGACGCCGAACTCGAGCCCGCCATGGGCCTCGGCGAAGGGGATCGCACTCCAGCCGAGCTCGACCATGCTCGCCCACAGCGTGGGCGAGAAGCCCAGGGCGTCGCCGCCATCGCGCAGCGCGCGCTGGGCGCTCACCGGGCTCTGCTCGGCGAGGAAGTCCCGGGCGGTATCGGCCAGCAGCCGCTGTTCTTCGGAATAGACCAGGCTCATGACTTGGCTCCTTTTCCCGCGTCCGGCAGGCCCAGCACGCGCTTGGCGATGACGTTGAGCTGCACCTCCGACGAGCCGCCGGCGATGGTCTGGGTGAAGCTGTTGAGCCAGGCCTTGGTGAGGGCCTGCTCGCGGTCGGTGAAGGGCTCGCCCGCCCAGCCCAGCGCCCGATAGCCCATGGCGTCGAGCAGCACCTCGAACTTCACCCGCTCCTGCTCGGTGTGCACCAGTTTCATGATCGCCGCGAGCCCGCTGACGTCCTGGCCCGCCCGGGCCTCGTCGGTCATGCGCTGCACGGTCAGGCCGAAGGCCGCCTCCTCCATGGCACAGGCGTTGGCCCGGGCCTCGAGGACCACCTCGGCCGGGGTCTGCGCCTCGGGCAGGTAGTCGCGGATCAGCGGCATCAGGTCGACATGGGTGGGCAGGCTGAACTCGCCGAACTTCGACATCGCGCTGCGCTCGTGCTGCAGCAGCGCCTTGGCGAGCGGCCAGCCGCCGTTGAGCGGCCCGATCAGGTTCTCCTTGGGCACCTCGACGCCGTCGAAGAACACTTGGCAGAACGAGGACTTGCCGCTGATCAGGTCGATCGGCGCCACGCTCACCCCGGGGGCGTGCATGTCCAGCACCACCAGGCTGATGCCGCGGTGCTTGGAGGCCTCGCGGTCGGTCCTGACCAGGGCGTACATCCAGTCGGACCTGTCGCCGTAGGAGGTCCAGATCTTGGTGCCGTCGACCACGAAGTGATCGCCGGCGTCGCGGGCCGTGGTACCGATGTTGGCCAGGTCGGAGCCGGCGCCGGGCTCGCTGAAGCCCTGGCACCAGCGGATCTCGCCGCGGGCCATGGGCGGCAGCAGGCGACGCTTCTGCTCCTCGCTGCCGAACTCCAGCAGTACCGGGCCAAGCATCCAGATGCCCAGGTTGATCTGAGCCGGCCGGCAGCCCAGCCGGCGCAGCTCGGCCTCGAGGATCGCCGTCTCGTCCGGCGAGAGGCCCCCGCCGCCGTACTCCCGGGGCCAGTCGGGACAGAACCAGCCGCGGTCGCGCATGCGCTCGAACCACAGCCGCTGGTCCTCGGTCTTGAACTCGACGCGACTGCCGCCCCAGACCATCTCGTCTTCCGGGGTCGGCGTGCGCAGAGACGGCGGGCAGTTGGCCTCGAGCCACTCCCGCACCTGCTGGCGAAACGCCTCTTTATCGTTATCGTTCATGGCTTGCCCTTTGTTGTGCTCACCTCCCGGCCGCGCCAGGCGACCGGGGGTCATGTCATCACCCTAGGCGGAGGCGGACGGCGACGCCTCGTCCGCTTGGACGAGCCCCGCCCCCGCCCGGCGGGCCGCCTGGCGGCCGGCCCGGCGCCCGAAGAAGGTGGAGTCGCCGAGCGACAGCCCGGAGCTGTAGCCCTCGCCCCAGCGCGGCAGCCCGCAGGCGGTGCGCCCGGCGGCATAGAGCCCGGCGATGGCGACGCCGTCGGCGTCCAGCACCTCGCCCTCGGGGCGCGTGGCGAGCCCGCCGAGGGTGAAGGCGTGGAAGTCGGTCGCCTCCGGCGAATAGGCCAGCGCCGCGAAGGGTGGCTCGTCGAGCGGCCGCAGCCACTCGGCCGCCTTGTGAAAGTCGGGATCCTCGCCCGCCGCGGCATGGCGGTTGAACGCGGCCACGCTGTGCTCCAGCGCCCCCTCGGGCAGGCCGAGCTCCCGGGCCACCTCCTCCCAGCTCTCCCCCACCGCGGCGATCTCGATACCGGGCTCGATCACCGGGCGGGCGAAGATGGCGTTGTCGACCAGCAGCCAGGCCTTGCGCTGCGGCTGGCGCAGCACATAGTGCGCCACCCGGCCGTGGTAGCAGTCCTCGTTGATGAAGCGCTGGCCGCGGGTATTCACGAAGATGCCCTTGACCAGGGAGGCCGGCGGGAAGAACGGCAGGGTGGCGAAGAACTCCTGCATGTTGAGGGTCGCGCCACCCACGCTCATGCCCATGCGGATGCCGACGCCGTCGTCGTGGCCGCCGCTGACCACCTGGCGGCAGGCCAGCGCCTCGGGGACGAAGCGCTCCACCATCTCACGGTTGGTGATGAAGCCGCCGGCGCACAGCACCACGCCGCCGCAGGCGTGCACGTACTGCACGCGCCCGTCGAGGCGCACCACCAGGCCGCACACCGCGCCTTCGGCGTCGACGATCAGGCACAGCGCCCGGGCGCCATAGTGCACCCGGGCGCCCGCCGCCTCGGCCCGCTCGCAGAG
>JAWWBV010000108.1:0-7303 GCA_033720795.1 Halomonas sp.
GGCCCGCCTCCGGCGAGCAGCCGGTGGCCAGCCACGAGAGGCCGGCCAGCAGCACGCAGAGGGCCGAGAGGCGGCGGGGGAGCGGCATGGGCATTCCTCGACGGCAAGCGATGGGCGTCGGGCACGCCCGAGGCCAAGCCGCAGTCTATTAATCAGCTGATTAAATCGCAACGGCGCCTCGGCGCCGGGGCTCAGTGCGCCGAGGAGGCCGCCCAGATGTTGACGCCACCCTCCACCGCGTAGCGGTCGATCTCGGCGAGCTCCTCGTCGCGGAAGGCCGGCCCCGAAAGGGCGCCCAGGCTGTCGATCACCTGCTCGGGCCGGCTGGCGCCGATCAGCGCCGAGGTCACCCGGCCGTCGCGCAGCGTCCAGGCGATGGCCATCTGGGCGAGGGTCTGGCCGCGCCGTCGGGCGATCTCGTTGAGCGCCCGCACTCGGTCGAGGTTCTCCGGCGAGAGGTGGTCATCGTTGAGCGCCTTGCCCCGCACCCGGCGGCTGTCCTCGGGGATGCCGTCCAGGTACTTGTCGGTCAGCAGGCCCTGGGCCAGGGGCGAGAAGACGATCGAGCCCATGCCCAGCTCGTCCAGGGTGTCGAGCAGGCCGTCGTCCTCGATCCAGCGGTTGACCAGCGAGTAGCTGGGCTGGTGGATCAGGCAGGGGGTGCCCAGCGAGCGCAGGATCTCGACCGCCTCGCGGGTGCGCTGGGCATTGTAGGAGGAGATGCCGGCATAGAGCGCCTTGCCCTGGCGCACCGCCTGGTCCAGCGCGCCCATGGTCTCCTCCAGCGGGGTCTCGGGGTCGAAGCGGTGGGAGTAGAAGATATCGACGAAGTCGATGCCCAGCCGCTCGAGGCTGCGATCGAGGCTCGAGAGCAGGGTCTTGCGGCTGCCCCACTCGCCATAGGGCCCGGGGTGCATGCGGTAGCCGGCCTTGGTGGAGATCACCAGCTCGTCGCGGTAGCCGGCGAAGTCGCTGGCGAGGATGCGCCCGAACAGCGTCTCGGCGCTGCCCGGGGGCGGGCCATAGTTGTTGGCCAGGTCGAAGTGGGTGATGCCGTGATCGAAGGCGGTGCGGCAGATCGCCCGGGCATTGTCGAGGCTCGTGGTCTCGCCGAAGTTCTGCCACAGCCCCAGCGACAGGGCCGGCAGCTTCAGGCCGCTGCGTCCGCAGCGGTGGTAGGGCATGCGCTCGTAGCGGTCTGGCGAGGGAGAGTAGCTCATGGGGTCCGTCCTTTGCCCTGGGCCATGCCGGAGGGGGCGTCGGGGCGGTCGGCGACGTGTACCCGATTGCCGCCGAGGCCCTTGCTGATGTACATCGCCTGGTCGGCCTGCTCGAAGAGGGCATCGAAGCTCTCGCCATGCTCGGGGTAGCAGGCCACCCCGATGCTGATGGCGGGGATCTCGTGGTCCGGGGCCGCGAGCAGGCGCCGGAGCATCCGCGTCGCCCCGTCGGCGTCGGTGTCCGGCAGCATGATGAGGAACTCGTCGCCTCCATGGCGCGCCAGGAGGTCGCTGCTGCGGGTATGGGCCTTGAGCTCGTCGGCGAGGAGCTGGATGACGCGGTCGCCCTCGACGTGGCCCTGGGCATCGTTGATGGCCTTGAGCCCGTCCATGTCGATGACCACGACGCTGTAGGGGCGTCGTGACCGCCTGGCCATGGCCTCGATGGGTTTCACCAGGTCGTTGAAGGCGCGACGGTTGAAGAGGCCGGTCAGGGGGTCCTGGCTCGCCATCTCGATCAGCATCCGGTTGGAGACCTCTATGCCGTTGACCAGTGCCGACGTCAGGTAGCCGACGATGAGGAAGGCGATGAGGTTGATGCTCACGAGAGACAGGTGTTCAGGTGCCGAGATGCTCTCGCCGCTGAGCTGAAACAGCAGCACGATGCAGGCGCCGATCGCCACGACCTCGAGCATCGTGGCGAGCACCCCGAGGGTCAGGGCGCTGGTGACCACGGCCAGCAGGTAGAGGCTCGTGAGAGGCCCCGATATCCCCTCGGTGTTGTGGAGAAACCAGGTGATGAAACCGATCATCACCCAGGTATGAATGGCCAGCAGCCAGCGTTGCCTGCAGCCGAAGAAATGCAGGCGGCTGGCGACCAGGCTGAAGCCGAAATAGGCCACCGTGGTGAGAAGCAGTCCCAGGCTACGCTCATCCGGGGCGCCAATGATCACCAGGTAGAGAATGATCAGGGTGACCAGCAACCACTCGATCTGATGAAGCCCCGCCATGAAGCCCTGAATCTGGATCCGACGCGAGTCCCATGACAGTGGGGGGAGGGGGTCGGTCAACTTCATCGAGTACCCTTGTTGGCATTTTATTGGCCATCACAATGGCTCCGGCCCGTCTTCAGGCGGATCGAGCCTTGAGAGAATCGAGGCGAGTGTGAAGCTCACAGAACTTCTCATGCCGAAGACTGAGAATCAATCGCCCGATGACGTGAAGATCACCCTGGCGCGGGCATGAGGCCCGCGCCGAAGGCGGTGTGGGGTGGAGACCCACGCGGGGTCGTGCAGGGTCAGTGCGGATGCCGCTCGATATCGGATGGCCGACGGCTGAAGCAAACCGGCGGATGGTGCCGGTCCTCCCCGGCAGCCCGCTCCGGTGCAGGACGCACCCGCCAGCCTCGGCGGGTCGCCCAGGCCTTGAGCTCCCGGTAGTCGAGCAGGGGATGCGGCCTGTTGGTGGGGAATGAGGCGGGGAAGGCGTTGGCGAGGTGCGGGTAGCGAGCCAGGGCGTCGGCGTCGCCATGAGCTTTCAGGGCTCGATCCAGGGCGGTCTGCCAGGCTCTGGCGTCGAGACGTGCGTTGGAGTGAGTGACCTGCATGGGGGGTTCCTCCAGTGGTGTGCCTGTTTCCGGGCCATGAAAAACGCCCCGCCCGGCGTGGCCGGACAGGGCGTCATCATCTGGGGTGGCGGCAGGCCAGTGGACGCGGACAGCTCGCGTCTCGCGGGTCGCGATGGGCATCTCCATCATGACGAGGCCTCCCTCCAGCATGCCGGGGCGCAACGCCCCGGCCGTCTATGGGGTCAATCGATGGCTCAATCCCAGCTCAGCGCGCCGCCCACCTGGTACTCGGTGACGCGGGTCTCGAAGAAGTTCTTCTCCTTGCGCAGGTCGATGATCTCGCTCATCCACGGGAAGGGGTTCTTCGCGCCGGGGAACTGCTCCTTCAGGCCGATCTGGGCCAGGCGGCGGTTGCAGATGAAGTGGAGGTACTCCTCCATGATCGCCGCGTTCATGCCCAGCACGCCGCGGGGCATGGTGTCACGCGCGTAGGCGATCTCGAGCTCGGTGCCCTCGAGGATCATCTGGGTGACCTCGTCCTGGAACTCGGGCGTCCACAGGTGCGGGTTCTCGATCTTGATCTGGTTGATCATGTCCACGCCGAAGTTCAGGTGCATGGACTCGTCGCGCAGGATGTACTGGAACTGCTCGGCGACGCCGGTCATCTTGTTGCGCCGACCCATGGAGAGGATCTGGCTGAAGCCGCAGTAGAAGAAGATGCCTTCGGTCACGCAGTAGAAGGCGATCAGGTTGCGCAAGAGCTCCTGGTCGGTCTCCGGGGTGCCGGTGTTGAAGTCCGGGCGGGAGAGCGACTGGGTGTGCTTGAGGCTCCAGGCCGACTTGGCGGCGACGGAGGGCACCTCGCGGTACATGTTGAAGACCTCGCCTTCGTCCATGCCCAGCGACTCCACGCAGTACTGGTAGGCGTGGGTGTGGATCGCCTCCTCGAAGGCCTGGCGCAGCAGGTACTGGCGGCACTCGGGGTTGGTGATCAGGCGGTAGAGGGCCAGCACCAGGTTGTTCGCGACCAGCGAATCCGCGGTGGAGAAGTAGCCCAGGCTGCGCTCGACGATGCGCCGCTCGTCCGCGGTGAGGCCTTCGGCGCTCTTCCACAGGGCGATGTCGGCGTTCATGTTCACTTCCTGGGGCATCCAGTGGTTGGCGCTGCCGTCCAGGTACTTCTGCCAGGCCCACTCGTACTTGAAGGGCACCAGCTGGTTGAGGTCGGCGCGGGCGTTGATCATCTGCTTGTCGTCGACCTCGATGCGCGCCGCGCCCATCTCGAGCTCCTCGAGGCCGGCGGCCACGTCGAGCTCCTCCAGCGAACGCTTGGCGCGGGCCATGCGGTCCTCGTCGGCGACCTGATAGGCGCCGGCGCTCTCCGCGACCGTTTCCGGGGCGGGCGCATCAGGCTTGGGCGCCGCGGCCGGGGCGGGCTGGGCCGCGGCCGGCTGCTCGGCGACCGCGGCATCGTCTTCGTGAAACTCGTCCCAGTTCAGCATGTCGTGTTCCTCGATGTGTCGTGGGGCCGGAAGGCCTCGGGGGCCTTCCGGGCTTGTCAGGGGGACCGGCGCAGGCGCCGCGGCGTTACTGGCAGGCCTCGCAGCCCAGCTCGTCGAGGTCGCCCGCGGAGGGCGCCCGGGAGCCGCTGCCGCTCTTGCCGGACAGGAAGTCCTCGACGCCTCGCGCCTCGGGCTTGGCTTCGGGGCTCGGCGCCGGTGCCGGGGTGGCATCCGGGGCGCCGTTGCTCACCGCGTTGAGGGTGCCGCGCTCCACGGTGGACTTCTCCACCGAGGTGGCGCCCAGGGCGCGCAGGTAGTAGGTGGTCTTCAGGCCGCGGTACCAGGCCATCCGGTAGGTCACGTCGAGCTTCTTGCCCGAGACGCCCTGGATGTAGAGGTTCAGCGACTGCGCCTGGTCGATCCACTTCTGGCGACGCGAGGCGGCCTCCACCAGCCACTTGGGCTCCACCTCGAAGGCGGTGGCGTAGCGAGCCTTGAGATCCGCCGGCACGCGGTCGATGGGCTGCACGCTGCCGTCGTAGTACTTGAGGTCGTTGATCATCACCTCGTCCCACAGGCCGCGCGCCTTGAGGTCGTTGACCATGTAGGAGTTGACCACCGTGAACTCGCCGGAGAGGTTCGATTTCACGAACAGGTTCTGGTAGGTCGGCTCGATCGACTGCGACACGCCGCAGATGTTGGAGATGGTCGCGGTCGGGGCGATGGCCATGACGTTGGAGTTGCGCATGCCCTGCTCGGCCAGCTTCTCGCGGATGCGCGACCAGTCCTGGGTCCGGGAGGTGTCGACCTCGATGTACTGCTCGCCGCGCTCGGCCTTCAGCTTCTCGATGGAGTCGATGGGCAGCACGCCCTGGCTCCACAGCGAGCCCTCGTAGCTCTCGTAGCGGCCGCGCTCGGCGGCGAGGTCCGAGGAGGCCTCGATGGCGTGGTAGCTGACCAGCTCCATGGAGCGGTCGGCGAACTCGACGGCCGCCTCGGAGGCGTAGGCGATGCCGTGGGCGTAGAGGGCGTCCTGGAAGCCCATGATGCCGAGCCCCACCGGGCGGTGCTTGAGGTTCGAGTTCTTCGCCTGGGGCACCGCGTAGTAGTTGATGTCGATGACGTTATCGAGCATCCGCACCGCGGTGCGCACGGTCTTCCTGAGCTTGTCGCCGTCGAGCTCGCCGTCGGTCATGTGCTGGGCGAGGTTGACCGAGCCCAGGTTGCAGACCGCGATCTCGTCGACCGAGGTGTTCAGGGTGATCTCGGTGCACCGGTTGGAGCTGTGCACCACGCCGGCGTGCTGCTGGGGGCTGCGCAGGTTGCACGGATCCTTGAAGGTGATCCAGGGGTGGCCGGTCTCGAACAGCATCGAGAGCATCTTGCGCCACAGGTCCTTGGCCTTGACCCGCTTGAAGAGCTTGAGCTGACCGTTGCGGGTCATCTCCTCGTACTCCTGGTAGCGCTGCTCGAAGGCGGCGCCGTACAGGTCGTGGAGGTCCGGGCAGGTGGCCGGCGAGAAGAGCGTCCACTCCTCGTCGTCGAAGACGCGCTTCATGAACAGGTCCGGCACCCAGTTGGCGGTGTTCATGTCGTGGGTGCGGCGGCGGTCGTCGCCGGTGTTCTTGCGCAGCTCCAGGAACTCCTCGACGTCGAGGTGCCAGCTCTCGAGGTAGGCGCAGACGGCGCCCTTGCGCTTGCCACCCTGGTTGACGGCCACCGCGGTGTCGTTGACCACCTTGAGGAAGGGCACGACGCCCTGGGACTTGCCGTTGGTGCCCTTGATGTAGGAGCCCAGCGCGCGCACCGGCGTCCAGTCGTTGCCGAGGCCGCCGGCCCACTTGGAGAGCATGGCGTTGTCGCGGATGGCGCTGTAGATGCCGTCCAGGTGGTCGGGCACGGTGGTCAGGTAGCAGCTGGAGAGCTGGCTGCGCTGGGTGCCGGCGTTGAACAGGGTCGGCGTGGAGGCCATGTAGTCGAAGCTGGAGAGCAGCTCGTAGAACTCGATGGCCCGCGCCTCGCGGTCGTCCTCGTTGAGCGCCAGGCCCATGGCGACGCGCATGAACATCACCTGGGGCAGCTCGTAGCGCACGTCATCGCGGTGGATGAAGTAGCGGTCGTAGAGGGTCTGCAGGCCCAGGTAGGTGAAGGCGTTGTCGCGGGTGTGGTCGAGGGCCGCGGCCAGCCGGTCGAGGTCGAACTCGGCCAGCGCCTCGTCGAGCTGCTCGAACTCGATGCCCTTCTCGATGTAGGCCTTGAAGGCCGGCGCGTAGAGCTCGGCCATGTCGCTGTAGGTGGCCTCCTCGGCCACGCCCAGGAAGGTGAGCGCCTCGCGGCGGATGTTGTCCTGCAGCAGGCGAGCGGTGACGTAGGTGTAGCTCGGGTCCTTCTCGACCAGGGTGCGCGCGGTCATGGTCAGCGCCTGGGAGACGCCGTCGGCGCTCACGCCGTCGTAGAGGTTGCGCACCGAGTCGTCGACGATCTTCTGCGGCTCGGTGTTGGGCAGGTCCGAGCAGGCCTCGAAGACCAGGGTCTCGATGCGGCCGAGGTCCAGCGGGCGGGTGCTGCCGTCGGGCAGGGTCACGTTGAGGCTCGGGTGGGGCTTCTGGATAGCGTCACCGGCGGCGGCACGCGCCCGGGCGTGCTCCTCGCGGTAGAGCACGTAGGCGCGGGCGACCTTCTGCTCGCCGCCGCGCATCAGCGCCAGCTCGACCTGGTCCTGGATGTCCTCGATGTGCAGGGTGCCGCCGTCGGGCATGCGCCGCATGAAGGCGTGCTCGATCGCCTCGGTGGCCTGGCGGACGAAGTCGCGGACCCGGGAGGAGGCGGCGGCGTTGTCGCCCTCCACGGCGATGAAGGCCTTGCTCATGGCCACGGCGATCTTGTCGGCATCGAAGGGCATGACGTCGCCGTTGCGCTTGATGACGCGCAGGGCCTTGGGTGCGGTGACGGAAACGGACGACTCGTCCGGTGTGACATTGGTATCCATGGCGCCGGGTCCCTGACTCGGTGAA
>JAWWBV010000109.1:0-7278 GCA_033720795.1 Halomonas sp.
ACGTTGTTCTTGCCGGTGGCCGAGCGGGCGACCTTGACCGCGTTCTCCAGGGCCTCGGCGCCGGAGTTGGCGAGCATCACCTTGGCATGGCCGCGCACCGGGGTGACCTGGCTGAGCTTCTCGGCCACCTTCACGTAGCCCTCATAGGGCATCACGGTCTGGCAGGTGTGCATCACCTTGTCGAGCTGGTCCTTGACCGCCTGGACCACCTTGGGATGGCGGTGGCCGATGTTGAGCACGCCGATGCCGCCGGCGAAGTCGATGATGCGGTTGCCGTCGGCGTCCCAGATCAGGGCGTTCTCGGCGCGGTCGGCGAACTGGGTGGCCGGGCTCGCGGCACCGCTGGCCACGTAACGCTGCTTGAGGTCGTTGAGCTGTGCGTTGTTCATGGGTCCTGACTCCTTGTTAGGCGCTGCGGGCGATCAGAGGCCGCCGACGCAGACGTATTTTAGTTCAGTGTACTCGTCCAGGCCGTGGCGCGACCCTTCGCGTCCCAGGCCCGATTCCTTCACGCCACCGAAGGGAGCAAGTTCCGTGGAGAGGATGCCCTCGTTGATTGCCACCATGCCATATTCGAGCCCCTCCATCACATGCCAGATGCGCCGATAGTCGCGGGCATAGAAGTAGGCGGCGAGGCCGAATTCGGTGGCATTGGCCATGGCGATGGCCTCGTCATCGGTCTCGAAGCGGAACACCGGGGCCAGCGGCCCGAAGGTCTCTTCCCGCGCCACGCGCATCGCGTCGGTGACGTCGGCGATGATCGTCGGCTCGAAGAAGGTGCCGCCCAGCTCGTGGGGGGCGCCGCCGCAGACCAGGCGCCCGCCCTTGTCGAGGGCGTCGGTGATGTGCGTCTGCACCTTGTCGACGGCGGCGGCGTTGATCAGCGGGCCTTGCACCACGCCCTCGTCGAGGCCGTTGCCCACCTGGAGCTCGGCCACACGCGCGGCGAGCTTCTCGAGGAAGGCGTCGTAGACCCCGGCCTGGACCAGCAGGCGGTTGGTGCACACGCAGGTCTGGCCGGAGTTGCGGAACTTGGAGGCCACGGCGCCCTCGACGGCGGCGTCGAGGTCGGCATCGTCGAAGACGATGAAGGGCGCGTTGCCGCCGAGCTCCATCGAGGCCTTCTTGACGGTGCCGGCGCACTGGGCGAGCAGCTTCTTGCCGACCGGGGTAGAGCCGGTGAAGGAGATCTTGCGCACCCGCGGGTCGGTGGTCAGCACCTCGCCGATCTCGGCGGGCGCCGAGGCGGTGACCACGTTGATGACCCCGGCCGGGAAGCCGGCTTCCTCGGCGAGCCTGGCCAGCGCCAGGGCGGTCAGCGGCGTGGCCTCGGCGGGCTTGATCACCACCGGGCAGCCGGCGGCGAGCGCCGGGGCGCACTTGCGGGTGATCATGGCCAGCGGAAAGTTCCAGGGGGTGATGGCCGCCACCACGCCGATGGGCTCGCGGAACACCAGGATGCGCTTGTCCGCGCCATGGCCGGGCAGGGTCTCGCCGGCCACGCGCTTGGCCTCCTCGGCGTAGTACTCCACGAAGGCGGCGCCGTAGGCCACCTCGCCGCGGGACTCGGCGAGCGGCTTGCCCTGCTCGAGGGTCATCAGTCGCGCCAGGGCCTCCTGGTGCGCCATGATGCGATCGAACCAGCCGCGCAGCAGGGCGGCGCGCTCCTTGGCGGGCTTGGCGCGCCAGGCCGGCCAGGCGGCCGCGGCGGCGGCGACGGCCTCGCGGGCCTGCTCGCCGGTGAGGTCCGGGACTTCGGCGAGGCGCTCGCCGGTGGCGGGGTTGGTCACGGCGAAGCGGCGGTCGCCGTCTCGCCACTGGCCGGCCACAAAGGCCTTGTCGATCAGCAGCTCGGGGTGCGCAGACATCAGGGTTCCTCGTGTCTTGATCATCTTGTTTGACGAGTGTGCATTATTTAAAACATGTCGCCAAGCCCGCGTCCAGCGCGTTTTTCTCGCGCGACACCTCCATGGCCATCGGCGCTGGCACGGCTTTCCGGTACACTATGCCGCCGACTTGCTGCGCTTGGCAGCACTGCATGTTCCTGTTCCGGATGATGGCGAGGTGAGCCTTGGTCGATCCCCTTAATGCCTGGTGGGCCCAGCAGCTGGTGCTGTGTGACTGGGCCTTCGCCCCCGATCCCCTCACAGTGGAGGCCGAGACGGCGGTCGAGCGCCTCGCGGCGCTAGGCGTCGTCGACCGCGGGGAACTGGGCTGGTGCCTGCTGGAGACCCTCGGCACCGGGGGCCACCCCGATCCGGCCCGGCTGCTGGCCGGCCTGGAGGTCATCGCCCTGGCCGGCGGCGCCGGCTGGCTGTCCGAGGCGCGCGCCCGCGGCTGGGCCCAGCGGCTGGCCGAGGAGATCACCGCGCACCACGCCAGCCTCGATGCCTGGCTGTCGGCGCTGCTGCACGCCCGCAGCGCCGAGGGCTGGGTGCGCGGCGACGACGGCTTCTACGAGGCCTGCGAGGCGCTGGCGGCCCTCGAGCACGACGGCGCCGGGGTGACCTGGGAGATGCTCCAGGAGTGGCTCGCCCACCATCCCCGGGAGGCGGCGCTGTGGCCGGCGGCGCCCGAGCATCAGGTGTGGCGCCTGCGCGCCGCCTTCTCGCCGGTGCTCGAGCTCCCGGCAGGTGCCCAGGACTGGCAGCGCCTCGAGGCCTGGCTCGACGAGGCGTGGCAGATCCGCGATCGTGACGACCTGGTGCGCAGCCTGCTGTGGCTGGCCGCCCAGGGCGACCGCCACGGCTGGGACCTGGACGCCGCGCGCCTGCTCGAGGCCGATGGCGCGGCGCGCCGGCAGTGGCAGGACGCGCTGGACGGGAGCGAGCGTGACTACGGCCGGGTGCTGCTCGGCTTCCTCGATCGCGGCGAGCCCCTGGAGTGGGCCGCCTGGGACTGGCTGCGGCTGGTCGACCTGGCCTGGGCCGGGGCCTGCCTGGGCTGGCTCGATGAACAGGAGGCCCAGGACTTCGCGCACCACGGCGCGGACCTGCTGCTGCGCCGCTACAGCGACTGGACGGCCCTGGCACGGGCCTACCAGCGCGGCCGCAGCCTGTTCGAAGGCCGTAACCTGCTGCCCGCGCTCGAGGCCGACTGGTCGCTGCTGCTGCAGTCGCCGGTCAGCCTCTGGAAGACGCCCTTGCAGGGGCTGGTCGCCGACGAGCTCATCGCGGCCTCGCGGGAGGTCCTGCGGGCCTGGCGCCGCGATCCGCGCCACTGGGTGCTGGCGCTGGCGGCGGTGCGCGAGCCCGAGTTCGCCGCCCGCCAGGGCGAGCCGCCCATGCTGCCGGCGGCACGGCGGGAAGAGGCGCAGCGCTATCTCGCCGAGACCCTCGACCTGCATGCCGACGAGGGCGTCGAGGCGCTCTCCCGCTACTGGCTGCCGGCCCAGGCCCATCACCTCAACCAGCTGGCCGCGGATGCCGCCCACGGGGCCCTGCCGCCGGCCGAGACGCCCTTCGGGCATGCGCTGCCCAAGGAGCTGGCCGGCCGCGACGGCCTGAAGGAGGCCAGCCGCCACGCGGCGACGATCCACATGGCCGAGAAGTTCGCCTTCCACCTGCAGATGGCCATGGACAGCGGCGCCTTCGATGCGACCCGCCTGGCCGCGATGGCGCGCGCCCTGCAGGGGTCGCTGTGCCGCTTCTATCCCGATGCCCGGCGCCTGCTCAAGGCCTGGGTCCAGTGGGAGAGTCTGCTCCCCGAGCCCGAGCAGCCGCCGATGGCCGCCGAGATCCGCTGGCACCTGGAGGATCCCGGCAGCCTCTTCCACTGGCTCGACTGGCGAGGCGGGGAGTGGCGCGAGCCGGGGCCGCGGCCGACGCTCGCCCACTTCACGGCCATGGCCCTGGTCGGCCCGCTCAACAGCCCGGCCTGGAGCCTGCCCCAGCCGGAGAGCGAGCGCGAATGCGCGGCCATCCGCGAGTGGGTCGACGGCCACTATGCCCTGCACGGCGCGGCCGAGCTCACCGAGTTCCTCGACTACCTGATCGAGGCGGGCGATCGACAGGAGTACCAGATCAACTACGCCCCCTACACCCTCAATCGGGGGCGGCTGGCCTCGGAGATCGCCATCCTGGAGAGCGACGAGTGCAGCGAGGAGGAGGGCGCCCACCTGCTGCGCCTGAAGCGGGTCAGGGACGACGAGGACGGCTGCAACGATATCGACCTGGCGGCCTGGGACATCGCCCAGGCGGTGGACCTGGCCATCGCCGGCCGCCAGCTCGGCTGGCTCGAGCAGGGCGCCTTCCTGCGCCTGCTTGAGCGTGCCCACGCCCTGGCCAGCGAGCACTACGCGGGCTGGGAGGAGTATGCCAGGGGGCTGCACGCCGGCTTCTCCTTCTTCATGGGCGAGACCCCCGAGCGCGAGAGCTTCCTGGCCGGGTTCCGCCAGGCGCTGGTGGCCTGGCTCTCCGGCGCGCCCCCCCTGGCCGGTGCCTGGGCCAGCCTCGACTTTCCCGGGGCGCGACCGCGCCACTGGGCGCCGCTGCATATCGATACGCTGCCGGGCGATCATCGCACCCTGCACTGAGGACTCGCCCTGCGCCGTGCCCTTGGTTTATAGTCGGCCCGGCGCCGCGTCGCGGCAGGGCCTTCCCCCCGCCGCGCGCCGCCGAGAGGCCGCTGTGGCAGTGCCCCCGGAACATCAGGGAACACTGCCACAGCGACAACCCGCAGGAGCCGAGGGACGCAGCGCATCGATGGCGCGGATGCGGCCCCGAGAACGAGGTCGTTGCAGGATGCTGGACGCTCGCGCGTGTCGTATGGGAACCCTGGCCGTCGCCCTGCTGCTGGCCGGCTGTGCCGCGCCGGGGCCAAGTGATCCGCCGCCGGTCGGCGACTACTTCGCCCGGGACCTGCCGGGCCTGCCCGGCGGGCCCCGCATGTCGCCGGTCGACAATCCCATCCTCGAGGCGCGTGGCCTGCGCCATCCGCCCCCGCGGCTGATTCGTCGCGCCCTGCTGGCGCAGCACGAGCGCTGGGTCGGCACCCCCTATCGGCTGGGCGGGGAGAGCCCCCGGGGCATCGACTGCTCGGCGCTGGTCCAGAACATCTTCAGCGACACTTTCCGCTTCGACCTGCCGCGCACCACCGGCGAGCAGGTGCGCCAGGGGCTCGAGGTCGAGCGGGATGACCTGCGTCCCGGCGACCTGGTGTTCTTCCGGCCCCCCGGGGTCTATCGCCATGTCGGCATCTACGTCGGCGAAGGCCGCTTCCTGCACGCCTCCACCTCCCGGGGCGTGATGATCTCCGATCTCGACAACCGCTACTGGCAGCGCTACTACTGGCAGGCGCGCCGCACCCTGGAGCCGGTGCTGCTGGCCCGGCGCCTCGACGCGCCGGGCGAGGGCTGAGCGGGCGGCATGATCGTGGCGCCCCACACTGAGACGCTCGCCTCGCCGCCAGGCAGCGGCGAGGCGAGCGCCGCGAGGCTCAGGGCGCCGAGCTGGCGCTGGCCTCCTCGCCCCAGACCTCCTCGAGCCGCTCGACGCGGCCGCAGGCCGACTTGTAGAAGTTGTAGCGCACCCGATTCTCGGCGTAGTAGTTCTGGTGGTACCCCTCGGCCGGGTAGAAGGTCTCGAAATCGATGATCTCGGTGGCGATCTCCCGGTCGAAGCGCTCGGCGACGGCCTGGCGGCTGGCCTCGGCCAGGGCGCGCTGGGCGTCGTTCATGGGGAAGATGGCGCTCTGGTAGGTGCGGCCCTTGTCGCAGAACTGGCGGTTCACGGCGAAGGGGTCGATGTTGCGCCAGAACACGTAGAGCAGGGTCTCGTAGTCGACCCGCTCGGGATCGTAGTCGACCTTCACCACCTCGATGTGGCCGGTGCCGCCGGCGGAGACCTGCTCGTAGGTCGGGTTTTCCACCTCGCCCCCGCTGAAGCCGGAGGTGGTCTCGACCACGCCCTCGACCTTGTCGTAGGCCTCTTCCATGCACCAGAAGCAGCCACCGGCGAAGACGGCGCTCTCGGTGTCGGCCGCCATGGCAGGGGAGGCCAGGGCGGCGAAGAGCAGGATCGCTCCCAGCCGGCGGCCCGTTGGCGTGCTGGTCATGCTGTTGCTCCTTGTGTGAAGGTTGTAGATTCAATAGTCCAATGACACTGGAAATCCTTACAAGTTTAGACGGCGGGTCTTGTAAGGATGCCGCCGCCGCCGCGACCTAGAGCGTTGTCATGACCAGCGAATGGGTTTCACAGGGAGTGACCGACGTGACCAAACGACGCCTGATACTGCTCTGCTTCATCATCCTGGCCTTCGCGGCGTTCTTCCTCACCGGTGCCGACGAGGTGCTGACGCTTGCCAACCTGCAGGCCGAGCAGGACCGCTTCCAGGCCTGGCTGGCCGACGATCCCCTGACCGTCGCCGGCGGCTTCTTCCTGATCTACGTGATCATCACTGCGGTCTCGCTGCCCGGGGCCACCCTGCTGACGCTGCTCGGCGGTGCGCTGTTCGGGCTCGGCTGGGGGCTCTTGCTCATCTCCTTCGCCAGCAGCCTGGGGGCGACGCTCGCCGCGCTGATCGCCCGCACCCTGGCGCGCGAGCCGCTGGAGCGGCATTTCGCCACCCAGCTCGCGCGTATCAACGCCGGCATCGCGCGCGAGGGGGCCTTTTATCTCTTCACGCTGCGGTTGATCCCGCTCTTCCCCTTCTTCGTGATCAACCTGGTAATGGGCCTGACCCGCATGCGGCTCACGACCTTCTACTGGGTCAGTCAGCTGGGCATG
The DNA here is from genome assembly GCA_033720795.1 of Halomonas sp. GTDB lineage: Bacteria > Pseudomonadota > Gammaproteobacteria > Pseudomonadales > Halomonadaceae > Halomonas. Next base: position 6,726 of record JAWWBV010000109.1, read on the forward strand.
CTGCCCGGCACCGCGGTCTACGTGAACGCCGGTCGGGAGCTCGGCCAGCTGGAGTCGCTGGCCGGCATCCTCTCGCCGGGCCTGATCGGCTCCTTCGTGATGATCGGCCTCTTCCCCTGGCTGGCCCGGGGCCTGGTGGCCATCGGCAAGCGTCGCCAGCTGGCCCGTCGTTTCGAGCGTCCGGCGCGCTTCGATCAGGACATCGTGGTGATCGGCGGCGGCTCGGCGGGGCTGGTGGCGAGCTATATCGCCTCGGCGGTCAAGGCGCGGGTGGCGCTGGTCGAGCGCGACCGGCTGGGCGGCGATTGCCTCAATACCGGCTGCGTGCCCTCCAAGGCCCTCATCCGCGCCGCACGCCTCGTAAGCGAGATCCGCGAGGCGCCGCGCTTCGGCGTCACCGCTGGCGAGCCCGAAGTGGATTTCACGGCGGTGATGGGCCATGTGCATCGGGCCATCCGCGAGGTGGAGCCCCACGACAGCCGCGAGCGCTACGAGGGGCTGGGCGTCGAGGTGATCGAAGGCGACGCCGTCCTCGAGGACCCCTGGCGGGTGC
>JAWWBV010000110.1:0-7267 GCA_033720795.1 Halomonas sp.
AGGCGCGTAGCCGTCGGGACCGGGCTGCATGCCGATGGTGCCGCCGGTGTGTAGGATCAGCAGTCGCGACATGGTCAGGTCTCCTGGAAAGGGGCGAGCATGGCCTGGGGGCTTAGCAGCCGATCCAGTTGGGCCTCGTCGAGCAGCCCCTCGTCGATCACCAGTTCGCGCACGGTGGCCCCGCTGGTGAGGGCCTGGGAAGCGATCCGGGAGGCGTTCGAGTAACCAATGTGGGGCACCAGAGCGGTGATGATGCCGATGCTGTTATCGACGTGGCGGGCGCACTGCTCGCGATTGGCCTCGATGCCCTCGATGCAGCGGGTCTGGAGCATGGTGCAGGCCGAACACAGCATGCGCATCGAATTGAGCAGGTTGTAGACGATCATTGGCTCCATGGCGTTGAGCTGGAGCTGGCCGGCCTCGGCCGCCAGGCTCACGGCGAGATCGTTGGCGATCACCTGGTAAACGGTCTGGTTGACTGCTTCGGGGATCACCGGGTTCACCTTGCCTGGCATGATCGAGGAGCCCGGCTGCATGGCCGGCAGGGCGATTTCGCCAAGGCCGGTACGCGGGCCGCTGGAGAGCAGGCGCAGGTCGTTGCAGATCTTGCCAAGCTTGATGGCGAAGCGCTTGAGAATGCCCGCGAGGAAGACGAAGGCGCCCATGTCGGAGCTGGCCTCGACCAGGTTCGAGGCGGGCACGATGGGCTTGCCCGAGAGGGTTGCCAGGTGGCGGACGGCCAGCGCCTGGTACTGCGGGTGGGTGTTGATGCCGGTGCCGATGGCGGTGCCACCCAGGTTCACCTCGCAGAGCAGTCGGCAGGCCTCGGCGACGCGCTCGATGTCCTCACCCAGGGTCACGGCGAAGCCCTCGAACTCCTGGCCCAGCGTCATCGGCACCGCATCCTGGAGCTGGGTGCGCCCCATCTTCACCACGTCGGCGAATTCCGCGCCCTTGTGTTCCAGCGCCATCTTCAGGTCGGCAATCGCCTGGGTCAGCGGTTCGGCGGCGAACTGCAGGCTCAGGCAGGCCGCGGTGGGGTAGGCGTCGTTGGTCGACTGGGAGCGATTGACGTCGTCGTTGGGGTGCAGCCGGGAGTAGTCGCCCTTGGCGAAGCCGAGCCGGGTCAGTGCCAGGTTGGCGATCACCTCGTTGGCGTTCATGTTGGTCGAGGTGCCGGCGCCACCCTGGATCAGATCGACCACGAACTGCTCGTGCAGGGCGCCGTCGATGATCTCCGCGCAGGCCGCCTGGATGGCCTCGGCCTTGTGCGGGGCCAGCACGCCGACGTCCGCGTTGGCCTTGGCCGCCGCCGACTTGACCATCGCCAGCGCGCGCACCAGCTCGGGGAAGTGGCTGATCGGCACGCCGGTGATCTGGAAGTTGTCCACCGCCCGCTGGGTCTGAATGCCGTACCAGGCCTCGCTTGGCAGCGTCATGTCGCCGAGCAGGTCGTGTTCTGTGCGTGTCGTCATGGTGTCGTTCACTCATCCAGTGAAAGTAGGAGGGCGGAAAACAACACGGCCCCGCCCACCGGGCGGGGCCGTTAGCTTGCCGGCATACCTGAGGCAAGCGGAGCGGGCGTGGGTCAGTCCTTGGCGCTGGCCGGCGTGTTGCCGAGCACGTCATGCATGCGTGCCAGGTCTTCCGGCTCGATTTCCCAGGCCTTGGGGTCCAGGTTCATGTCGGGATGCTGGCTGGCATCGAAGATCGGCTGCTTGATGCCGCCGCGAATCTGGCCGTCGAAGTCCCTGAGGATGCGCAGGCCCGGCTTGAAGAGCATGATCAGGGCGATCAGGTTGGCCACCGCCAACAGGCCCATGGTCACGTCGGCGAAGCCGAACACCGTGCCCAGATCGGTCGTCGCGCCCCAGCACACCAGCAGCACGATGGCGACGCGAAAGGCGTTGAACAGGGCCTGGTTATCGCGGCTGAAGAAGTTGAGGCTGTTCTCGCCCAGGTAGTAGTTGTAGAGGATGGTGCTGAAGGCAAACAGCAGCAGCGCGAGGCTGACGAAGGTGCGGCCCCATTCGCCGACATGGTCGGCCATCGCGGCCTGCGTCAGGGCGATGCCCGCCACCTCATTGGTGGAGGCCGGATCATAAACGCCGCTGAGCAGGATCATGAAGGCCGTGGCCGAGCAGATGATCACGGTGTCGATGAACACCGAGAAGGCCTGCACGATCCCCTGATTGGCCGGGTGCGGCACATAGGCCACCGCCGCTACGTTCGGTGCACTGCCGAGCCCCGCCTCGTTGGAGAACAGGCCGCGCTTCACCCCCATCATGATCGCCGCGCCGATGCCGCCACCGATGGCCGGCTCGAGGCCGAAGGCGCTCTTGACGATCAGCGTGAACACGTCCGGAATCTTCTCGATGTTCATGCCCAGCACCAGCAGCGCAATGAGGATGTAGCCGCCGGCCATGAAGGGCACCAGTACCTCGGAAATGCGCGCGATGCGCTTGATGCCGCCGAAGATGATCAGTCCGACCACCATCGCCAGGGCCAGGCCGCTGTAGAGCACCGGTACGCCGAAGGCATCACCGAAGGAGGTCGCCACCGCATAGGACTGCAGGGCGGTGAAGCCGAAGCCGAAGGTCATCAGCAGCAGTACGGAATAGAGCCCCGCCAGCCAGGTCCAGCGACTGCCCAGACCCTTGACGATGTAGTAGGCCGGTCCGCCGCGATAGGTGCCATCTGAACTGGCCTGCTTGTAGGTCTGCGCCAGCGTGCACTCGAGGAAGCTGGTCGCCATGCCCATCAGACCGACCATCCACATCCAGAACACGGCACCTGGGCCGCCCAGCGTGATCGCCACGGCGACACCGGCGATGTTGCCGCCGCCGACGCGCCCGGCCACCGACAGCACCAGTGCCTGGAAGGAGCTCAGATGCCCATGCTTGTCGTGCTTGAAGGCCTGGCTGGCGCCGAGAATCTGGAACATGCGACCGAAGTAGCGAAACTGAACGAAGCGCGAGGCCACCGTGAAGCCGACGCCTACCGTGATCAGCAGGACCAGCAGAACCTTGCCCCAGAGCAGGTCGTTGAGGAAATCCAACATGAGGATATCTCCGCTATTGTGTTGTTGTGAGCCGTTCTTGCGTGTTGTCTACGCGATTTAAGCAGCTCACCCAGCACAATGGGATTTGACGCTCCGTTGCGCTCTGGCGCAGTATCATGCGCACCAAGTGCGCCAGACTGCGCCATGTCGGGTCGCGACATGGCCGAGGACACGACATGCATGATGATTTTGCGGCCAATCTCCGCCTGCTGTGCAGCTATTACCGCTCCATCGCCGAGGTGTGCCGCCGGCTCGATATCAATCGGCCGCAGTTCAACCGCTACCTGAGCGGACGCTACCGGCCCTGCGACAGCATCATGCGGCGCATCTGTGACTTCTTCGGGGTCGAGGTTCACGAGATCCTGCTGCCCCATGACGACTTTATTCCGCTGATCAGGCTGCGCCCCCGGCCGGCCGAGGAAGCGGTTGAAGAGACCAACAAGCCGCATAGCCTGCCCGACACGCTGCTCACCCAGGGCAGCCGGGGCATGTCGCGCTATGTGGGGTGCTACTATGAGCACTATCTCTCCATGTCGCAGCCCGGCAAGGTGCTGCGCACCCTGGTCTGCCTGGAGTCACGCGAGGGCAGCACCCTCTACCAGCGCACCGAGCGAATGACCTCCGCCACCGACCAGCGGCCCTACCACAACCGCTATCGCGGCGCCGCGCTGTTCCTGACCGACCGCATCTTCATGGTCGACTACGAGTCGCTCAACGGCCATGAAGTCACCCAGACCATCCTCTTCCCCAGCTTTCGCAGCCACGTCTCGCGCCTGACCGGGCTCAAGCTTGGCGTGGCCGATAGCAGCGAGCGCATGCCCTGCTGCGTGCGGGTGGTCTATGAGCGGCTAGGCGAGCCGGTGAATCCGCGCCGCGCCCTGGCCCGCTGCGGCCTCTATGACCTCGACGACCCCGAGCTCGACCCCTCCCTGGTCGAGGCCATTCGCAACGACGTCGGCGATGACGAATGGCACTTCCGCGCGCGCTTTTAAACACAAGAGGAACCCGGCGAGGAGCGACGTGTGGAAATTAAGGAAGGGAGATAAAGCAAGACGATACGTGGCGAGGTCCACATGCTCCGACACTGCCCGACGCTATCGCTGCAAGCCTTGCCGATGCTGGCGCTCGTCCTGCTTCTCGTTGCCTCCTTCCCGGCGCAGGCGCAGCCAGCGGAGGGAAACGACGCCGCCTGGGCCGCCCTGGCCCGCGGTAGCCATGTCGCCCTGATGCGCCATGCCCTGGCGCCCGGCATCGGGGATCCGGCCAACTTCCGCCTGAGCGACTGCACGACCCAGCGCAACCTCTCGGAGGCCGGGCGTGAGCAGGCGCGACGGATCGGTGAGCGATTTCGCGAACGCGGGATCGAGGTGGGCGAGGTGCGCTCCAGCCGCTGGTGTCGCTGCCTCGAGACCGCTCCGGGGAGATCATCATGGTCCGGGCGGACGAGGTGGGGCTGGTGCGGGTGGGCAGTCTGCGCTGAGGGCGTCACCGATGCCGGAAACGTCAGGGGCGGCCGGTGGCCGCCCCTCGTCGATCTGGGTGCTCATCGAGGTTCGATCGATGCACCGTCCATCACTTCACCCGCGGGTCGAGCTCGCCGCGCTCGTAGCGCAGGAACATCTCCTCGAGGTTGATCGGCTTGATCTTCGAGGCGTTGCCGGCGGTGCCGAAGGCCTCGTAGCGGGCCTTGCAGACCTCCTTCATGGCCGCGGTGCTGACCTTGAGGAACTTGCGCGGGTCGAACTCGGCCGGGTTCTCGGCCAGGAAGCGCCGCACCGCGCCGGTGGAGGCCAGGCGCAGGTCGGTGTCGATGTTGACCTTGCGCACGCCGTGCTTGATGCCCTCGACGATCTCCTCGACCGGGACGCCGTAGGTCTCGGGGATGGCGCCGCCGAACTCGTTGATGATCGCCAACCACTCCTGGGGCACCGAGGAGGAGCCGTGCATCACCAGGTGGGTCTCGGGGATGCGGGCGTGGATCTCCTTGATGCGCTGGATGGAGAGGGTGTCGCCGGTGGGCGGCTGGGTGAACTTGTAGGCGCCGTGGCTGGTGCCTATGGCGATGGCCAGGGCGTCCACCTGGGTCGCCTTGACGAACTCGGCGGCCTCTTCCGGGTCGGTGAGCAGCTGCTCCATGTCGAGCTTGCCCTCGGCGCCGACGCCGTCTTCCTCGCCGGCCATGCCGGTCTCGAGGCTGCCCAGGCAGCCCAGCTCACCCTCGACGGAGACGCCGCAGGCGTGGGCCATCTCGACGGTGCGACGGGTGACGTCGACGTTGTAGGCGTAGTCGGCCGGGGTCTTGCCGTCTTCCTTGAGCGAGCCGTCCATCATCACCGAGGAGAAGCCCAGCTGGATGGAGCGCTGGCAGACCGCGGGGCTGGTGCCGTGGTCCTGGTGCATGACCACCGGGATGTGCGGGAACTCCTCGACGGCGGCCAGGATCAGGTGGCGCAGGAAGGGCGCGCCGGCGTACTTGCGGGCGCCGGCGGAGGCCTGGACGATCACCGGCGAGTCGGTCTCGTCGGCGGCCTCCATGATGGCGCGCATCTGCTCGAGGTTGTTGACGTTGAAGGCCGGCACGCCGTAGCCGTATTCGGCGGCGTGGTCCAGCATCTGACGCATGCTGATCAGTGCCATGGGGGCTCCTGTTGTCTGTCGGGTCGTGACGGCGCGGCGGCTCGGGCCGCGCCGGATAGCGGGGCGGGCCTCAGCGGGCGGCGTCTTCCAGGGCGGCCACCGCGGGCAGGGTCTTGCCTTCCACGTACTCGAGGAAGGCGCCGCCGCCGGTGGAGATGTAGGAGACGCGGTCCTCGATGCCGTACTTGTCGATGGCCGCCAGGGTGTCGCCGCCGCCGGCGATGGAGAAGCCGGTGCTCTCGGCGATGGCCCGGGACAGCGCCTCGGTGCCGTGGCCGAACTGGTCGATCTCGAACACCCCGACCGGACCGTTCCAGAGGATGGTGCCGGCGTCCTTGAGCAGGCCGCCCAGGCGCCCGGCGGTCTCGGGGCCGATGTCGAGGATCATCTCGTCGTCGCCCACTTGGTCGACGGGCTTGACCACCGCCTCGGCGTGCTCGGAGAACTCGGTGGCCACCACCACGTCGGTGGGCAGCGGGATCTCGACCCTGGCCATCAGCGCCTTGGCCGCCTCGACCAGGTCGGCCTCATGCAGCGACTTGCCGACGTTGTAGCCGGCCGCGGCGATGAAGGTGTTGGCGATGCCGCCGCCGACGATCAGCTGGTCGCACTTCGCGGAGAGGGCGTTGAGCACCTCGAGCTTGGTGGAGACCTTGGAGCCGCCGACGATCGCCGCCATCGGCCGCTTCGGGGTGGCCAGCGCCTTCTCGAGGGCGTCGAGCTCGGCGGCCAGCAGCGGGCCGGCGCAGGCGGTCGGCGCGAAGCGCGCCACGCCGTGGGTGGAGGCCTGGGCGCGGTGGGCGGTGCCGAAGGCATCCATCACGAAGACGTCGCACAGCGCGGCGTAGCGCTTGGCCAGGGCCTCGTCGTCCTGCTTCTCGCCGCGGTTGAAGCGCACGTTCTCGAGCAGCACCACCTCGCCGTCGGCCACCTCGAGGCCGCCGTCCAGGTAGTCCGCCACCAGGCGCACCGGGCGACCCAGCAGCTCGCCCAGGTGGTCGGCCACCGGGGCCAGGGAGAACTCCTCGGCGGGCTCGCCCTCGGTGGGGCGGCCCAGGTGGCTCATCAGCAGCACCTTGGCGCCGGCCTCGAGGGCCGCCTGGATGGTCGGCAGGCTGGCCCGCAGGCGGGCGTCGCTGGTCACCTTGCCGTGCTTGACGGGCACGTTCAGGTCCTCGCGGATCAGCACCCGCTGGCCGCTGAGGTCGAGGTCGGTCATCTTGCGCACGTTCATGGAAGCAGGTTCCTCGTCTGGAAAGGCCGAAGGGATGTCATCTGTCGGGGGAGCCGGTCGGGACCGGGGGGAGGCGGGCCAGCCGCCGGGTGACGTCGAGCATGCGGCTGGCGAAGCCCCACTCGTTGTCGAACCAGCACAGCAGCTTGATCAGGTGGCCGCCGGCCACCCGGGTCTGGGTGGCGTCCACGATACCGGAGCGCGGATCGTGGTTGAAGTCGACCGAGGCCACCGGCTCCTCGGTATAGCCGAGCAGCCCCGAGAGCCGCCCGCGGCTGGCCTCGCGCAGCAGGGTGTTGACCGCCTCGGCCGAGGTGTCGCGGCGCACGCAGATC
>JAWWBV010000111.1:0-7259 GCA_033720795.1 Halomonas sp.
ACGCTCCATGGCCGCACCGATCAGCCGCTTCCCCATCCCCGAATCGATCCATGACCTGCCGGACGACATCCGCGACGCCATGCTGGCGGTGCAGGAGAAGGCCGGCTTCGTGCCCAACGTCTTCCTGATGCTGGCCCACCGGCCGGCCGAGTTCCGGGCCTTCTTCGCCTACCACGATGCCCTGATGGAGCGGGAGTCCGACACCCTCACCAAGGCCGAGAAGGAGATGATCGTGGTGGCCACCAGCGCCCGTAATCACTGCCTCTACTGCGTGGTGGCCCACGGCGCCCTGGTTCGCATCTACAGCAAGGATCCGCTGCTCGCCGACCAGGTGGCCACCAACCACCGCACCGCACCGATCAGCGAGCGCCACCGCGTGATGCTGGACTTCGCCCTCTACTGCGGCCTGGAGGTGGGGGAACTCACCGACGAGTGGGAGGCGCGGCTGAAAACGGCCGGCTTCACCCATGACGACATCTGGGACATCGGAGCCATCACCGCCTTCTTCGGCCTCTCCAACCGGCTGGTCACCCTGACCGGCACCCCGCCCAACGAGGAGTTCTACCTGATGGGGCGGGTGCCTCGGGAGAAGTGAACCGGGTTGGCCTCTATTGACGCCCGGGCGTAGGCTGGCGACACGCAGAATCGGGAGGCCGCATGGCAGCGGAAAGAAAGGCATGGACGGATCACGAGCGTTTGCTGGCGCTATCGCTCTACTGCCGGCTGACGTTTGGACAGCTTCACAGTAGACGCCCTGAGGTCGTTGGCTTGGCCGAACACCTGGGGCGCTCGGCCAATTCCGTGGCGATGAAGCTGACCAACTACGCGAGCCTCGACCCTGAGGTGCTGGCGCTGGGCAAGAAGGGGCTCCCCGGCGCCTCCCAAAAGGATCGCGTGCTCTGGCAGCGCTTCATCGCTGAGCCGGAAACCGTATCGAGTGAATGCGAGCAGGCCTGGGCGCTCGTTGACGACGAGGGTCCGGCATTCGCGGCCGAGCCATCGTCGGTCGAGATGGACTATTCCGGCCAGGACGTGAGACGCCTCCAGAAACAGCGGGTGGGGCAGTCGCTATTCCGCAAGGCCGTGATGATTCGCTATGACACTCGCTGCGTCATCACAGGACTGCGTCACGAGGATCTGCTGATGGCCAGCCATATCGTTCCTTGGCGATCGCGTCCCGCATCGCGTCTGGATCCCGCCAATGGCCTGTGCCTGAATGCCTTGCATGATCGCGCCTTCGACGGGGGCCTGTTGGCCATCGATGGTCAGGGGTGCATCCGCATCGCGCCGGAACTGATGAGCACCGGAGCCAGCGGGCGGCTCAAGCGCCAGCTGTGCGATCTCGATGGCCAGCCGCTGGACCTCTCAGCATCGGTGTTTCCCAACCGCGACTATCTCGCCTGGCACTACCGCGAGTGCTTCCGGCGTTAAGCGCCGTGACCCGTCTCCAATAGCTGCAGCACCGGCGTGAGTTGGCTCTCGTGCAGCAGCACGCTGTCGCCGGCCTCATTCTCGCGGGGCGCCACCATGGCGAACTCGTCTTCCTCCAGGTGGAACTCGTGTATCTCACGGGGCCCTTTCGGCGTCTGGCAGAGAATCGAGCTGTAGGGGGCGTCCTCGCTGTAGGTGAGGCGGTGGTAGACCTTCAAGAAGGTGTAGAGGGTCGGGCCCTGCTTGAGGCCAGCGGGCGGGGATGGTGCGGGTCTTCACATCGACTATCTGGCTACTGGCCTCGGCGGCGGCGATGGCCTGCTCGAGCGGTTCGGCCAGCAGGGAGGTGTTGTCGCGGGGCAGCGGCCGCTGGTGCTCGAAGGCTTGCCGGAAGTCGTCGGCCACCGTGTGAAACGCGAAAAGCGATACAGGTCGGTGATCGCTGTGGCATGGCGCGGCGGGTTCGAAGCTGCCGTTCTTCCGGGCGTGGATGACGCGAAGCACCAGATGGCCGTGCCGCATTGGTGACAGCACCAGCGCCTCGGTCGCCACGCTCAGGTTCAGCAGGCGCTCGGTGGCGGCATTGTCGAAGGCACTGCAGGGATCGACGAAGATCCCATGCAGGCGCCCGGGGGCGTGTTCCTTGGCTTCTGTGTAGGGCATCTCGGGGCTCCGGCACGGGTGGTCGTCTCGGCGAGGCGACGCTATGATCCCCTTGATCCCGGCTCGAATGGGCCAATCCGGCTCCAACTTGAGGCGCGATCCCACAATCCATTCACTGTCGCCAGGGGAGTCCCGCCGCGGTTTCCGGTGAGGGCTGAGAGAGCGCATCACGCTGACCCTGGAACCTGATCCGGTTCATGCCGGCGGAGGAAGTGCGACATGCCTGTCCTGACGTCTGCCGTGCTCGGCGCGGCGCTGCTGTGCTTTGCCTTCCTGGGCCTCAGGGCCCGCCGGGCCGATGGCCCCCTCGACGACTACGTCACCGCGCGCAACTCCCAGAGTGCCTCGACCCTGGGGCTCTCCTTCCTGGCCTCGGGGATGGGCGCCTGGATCCTCTTCGCGCCCCCCGAGATCGGCGCCTTCGTCGGTCCGCTGGCGCTGGCCGGCTATGCCATCGGCTCGGCGCTGCCGTTCATCGTGCTGGGCCTCTATGGCCCGGCGATCCGCCGCCACCTGCCGGAGGGGCGCAGCATCGGCGAGTTCGCCGAGGCTTGCTACGGCGCCGGGGTGCGGCGCTGGGTGTCGCTGGTCTCCGTGCTCTACATGGCCTGTTTCCTGGCCGCGGAGCTGACCGCCGTCGGGGCCATCACCGCGCTGCTCTCCGAGGTGCCGCCGGCGCTGGTGGTGATCGGCGTGGCGATCTCCACGCTGCTCTACACGGCGGTGGGTGGCCTGCGGGCGAGCCTCGCCACCGACCGCTGGCAGGCCGGGCTGCTGATCGCCCTGCTGGCCCTGGTCGGCGGGGTGGCGCTTGCGCGCCTGCCCGAGATGCCGGTGGCGGCGGCCTTGCCGTCGATCCCGACCGGCGACGCCCTCGCCGTGGCGCTGACCCTGGTGATCGCGGTGACGGCGGCGAACCTCTTCCACCAGGGCTACTGGCAGCGGGTGTGGGCGGCCCGGGACGACCGCGCCCTGGGCCGCGGCGCCTGGCTTGGCGGCGGCATCACCGTGCTGGTGGTGACGGTGGTCGGCGGGCTCGGCATGCTGGCCGCCATGGCCGGCGTGGCGCTGGGCGAGCCGCCGATTCCCTTCTTCGCGCTGCTTTCCGAGGCACCGGGCTGGCTGGCGCTACCGGCGCTGGTGCTGGCGGTCACCCTGGTGGCCTCCAGCGTCGATACCCTGCAGAACGGCATCGCCTCGCTGGTGGTGGCCGGGTCCGGTCGGCGCGGCCTCTCCATCGGCGCGGCGCGCCTGGTCACCGTGGCGCTGATGGTGCCGGTGGTGATCGTGGCGCTGCAGGGGCTCTCGGTGCTGCGCCTGTTCCTGATCGCCGATCTCCTCTGTGCTGCCATCGTGGTGCCGGTGCTGCTGGGCCTGTGGTCGCGGATGAGCGCCACCGCCGCGGTGGCCGGCGGCGTAGCGGGCATGCTCGGCGCCATCCTGCCGGGCTGGGTGGCCCAGGGCAGCCTCGCGGCCGGCGTGCTGGCGGCGAGCTTCCCCGGCAGCATTCCGACCCTGCCGCCGTTCCTCGGCGCACTGCTGCTCTCCAGCCTGGTCAGCCTGCTGATCGCCGGGTTCCGGCCGGCAAGGCGGGCGCGTCCGACCTGAGACGTTGCCACTTCGCGGACGGGCGCCCACCCTGAGAGGGTCGATCCGTGTTCTCGAGGAACCGCCCCATGCCAGTCTGGTCACCGGTGCACCTGGGGGGACTTGTGCTGTTCGGACTGCTGGCGGGCTGTGCCACCGGTCCCGACTGGCGATCGGATCTTGCCGGGCACCACCCGCTGGACGCCCGCTGCCTGGCGCGGCTGGCCGCCTTCGATGCGGTGGTGTCCGACGCCGGGGTGACCGATGCCGGGGCGGCGCGGGTCGCGGGCTTCCCCTACCTGCGCGTCGACCGGCTGCTCGCGAGCTTCGATGACGAGCTCGACACCCCCGCGGCCTTCGCCGACTGGGTGACCCGGATGCGCGAGCTGGACGGCGAGGCGCGCGCCATCGAGGCCGCCAACCTGCCGGCGTCCGAGCGGGAGGCGCTCTCGCCTCCTTCCGGCGCGTCCCCGGCCGCGGCCGTCAATGCCTGCGCCACGCGCCTGATGGAGCGTGAGCTGCTGGCCGAGGAGGGCACCGGACTGGCCCGCGAGCGGCTGCGCTCGGCGATCGAGGCCCCCGACCACTACCTGACCTGGCGCCGGGCGCTGGGGCTCTATCCCCTGACGCGCCTCGGTCTGGCGATCGGCTACAACCGCTGGAAGGCGAGCCATCTGGACTCCTTCGAGGCACCCTTCGCGACGCTGCCGGCCGAGGCGCCCCTGGTGCGCTATGCGCCGCCCGGCCGGCCTCGGGAGGCCGCCGACGCCGCGCGGTGGCTCAGCGAGGCGCCACGCAGCCCGCTCGGCTTCGTCGAGCTCGATCAGGAGGCGCTGCTGCGCCTGGCGGCGCACCATGCCCCGGTGTTTCTCGTCGAGACCCGGGGGCACGATGATCGCTTCGGCGCGCCCTACTGGTTTGCCGGGCCCGAAGGCCCCCTGCCGCGGGTGGACACCAGCCGTCCCGTGGCCGACGTGCGCTTGAGCCATACCCGCTTCGAGGGCGAGCTGCTGCCGCAACTGGTCTACACCCTGTGGTTCCCGGCGCGTACCCGCCAGGGGGCGCTGGACCTGCTGGGCGGGCGCCTCGATGGCCTGGTGTGGCGCGTCACCCTCGACGAGCGGGGGCGTCCGCTGATCCACGACAGCATCCATCCCTGCGGTTGCTATCACCTCTTCTTTCCCGTGCCGCCCCTCGAGCGCGTCCCGGTGGCCGCGGACGCGGACCTGCGCGAGGCGCCGCTGACGCCCACCGAGGCCCCCCGCCTGGCGGCGGGGCAGCGGCTCGCGGTGCGCGTCGCCGCCGTCAGCCATTACGTGGAGCACCTCGGCGTGGCGGCCCCCCATCGCGACGTGGCCGAGGCGCGCCGCTACGTGCTCAAGGCGGCGTCCGCGCCGCCCGACCATGGTCGGCGCTCCCTGGCGCTGCCCGGCGGCGGTCGGCGCAGCCTCTATGGTCCCGAGGGTCTGGTGGCGCATACTGGGCGCCTCGAACGGTTCCTGCTGTGGCCATCGGGTATCCTGAGTCCCGGCGCCATGCGCCAGTGGGGGACCCATGCCACCGTTTTCGTAGGCCGGCGCCATTTCGATGACCCCCGGCTGTTCGAGGCGGCCTTCGAACGGCCGGCCGCGTCCTTCGCCGCGACGAGCGACGCTGCCATACCCGACGACCACCCCCGGGGCGCCCCCCCGATACTGCAAGAGGAGACCCGACCATGAGTGACACACCGGACGATCCCCGCCGCCGCCATTCCGCCAAGGTGGTGGATGGGGTCGGCAAGTCCGCCAGCCGCGCCATGCTCCGGGCGGTGGGCTTTCGCGACGAGGACTTCGCCAAGCCCCAGGTGGGCATCGCCTCCACCTGGAGCAACCTCACCCCCTGCAACAGCCACATCGACGAGCTGGCACGCCGGGCCAGCGACGGCGCCGATGCGGCCGGCGGCAAGGGCGTGATCTTCAACACCATCACCATCTCCGACGGCATCGCCAACGGCACCGAGGGCATGAAGTACTCGCTGGTGTCCCGGGAGGTGATCGCCGACTCCATCGAGACGGTGGCCGGCTGCGAGGGCTTCGACGGCCTGGTGGCCATCGGCGGTTGCGACAAGAACATGCCGGGCTGCCTGATGGGGCTGGCACGACTCGATCGTCCCAGTGTCTTCGTCTACGGCGGCACCATCCTGCCGGGCGAGGGCCACACCGACATCGTCTCGGTGTTCGAGGCCATGGGGGCCCACTCCCGCGGCGACATGGACCTCATCGAGGTGAAGCAGATCGAGGAGACGGCGATTCCCGGCCCCGGCTCCTGCGGGGGCATGTACACCGCCAACACCATGGCCTCGGCCATCGAGGCGCTGGGCATGAGCCTGCCGGGCAGCTCGGCGCAGAACGCCGTCTCCCGGGACAAGCGAGAGGACTGCGAGGCCGCCGGTGCGGCGGTACTCGCGCTGCTCGAGCGCGACATCAAGCCCTCCGACATCATGACGCGCCAGGCCTTCGAGAACGCCATCACCCTGGTGATCGCCCTGGGCGGTTCCACCAACGCCGTGCTGCACCTGATCGGCATGGCCAGCACCCTCGGCGTCGAGCTCTCGCTGGCCGACTTCACCGAGATCGGCAAGCGCGTACCGGTGGTCGCCGACCTGCGGCCCAGCGGCCATTACATGATGAGCGAGCTGGTGGCGATCGGCGGCATCCAGCCGCTGATGAAGACGCTGCTCGACGCCGGCCTGCTCCACGGCGACTGCCTGACGGTGACCGGCCGCACCCTCGCCGAGAATCTGGCCGAGGTCGCGCCGTATCCCGATGACCAGAAGATCATCGCCCCGCTGGACCGGCCCGTGAAGGCCGAGAGCCACCTGCGCATCCTCTACGGCAACCTGGCGCCGGAGGGGTCGGTGGCCAAGATCACCGGCAAGGAGGGCACGCGCTTCGCAGGCAGCGCCCGGGTGTTCGGCTCCGAGGAGGAGGCCCAGGCGCGCATCAACGACGGCACCGTGGTGGCCGGCGACGTGGTGGTGATCCGCTACGAGGGCCCCAAGGGCGGCCCCGGCATGCGCGAGATGCTCACGCCCACCTCGGCGATCATGGGCCGCGGGCTCGGCAGCGAGGTGGCGCTGATCACCGACGGGCGCTTCTCCGGCGGCAGCCACGGCTTCGTGGTCGGCCACGTGACGCCCGAGGCCTTCGACGGCGGCCCCCTGGCGCTGGTGGAAGACGGCGACCTGATCACCATCGATGCCGAGGCCGACACCATCGACGTCGCGCTCACCGACGAGGAGCTGATGCGTCGCCGCGCCGCCTGGCGCCAGCCCGAACCGCGCTACGCACGCGGGGTGCTGTCGAAGTACGCCAGGACGGTGAGCTCGGCCTCCACCGGGGCGGTGACCGACCTGCCGGAGTGAGGCAATCGGCGCGCCGCCGAGCCCGCTACCCCTGGACGCCTCGACCGGAAACGGTCGGGGCGTCCTGCTAAGGGGCGCAGGTGCGAAAGCCGGCCAGGATGTCCTGGCGGTCCGGCGTGAAGAAGTTGCGGTAGGTGGTGTGGGCCAGCCGCGAGCGGGTGGCCCAGGCGCCGCC
>JAWWBV010000112.1:0-7220 GCA_033720795.1 Halomonas sp.
ACGTGCTCGCTGCCCAGGCGCTTGAGCACCTCGGCCATCAGCGGCACCAGCTCCGGGGCGTAGACGCCGAGCACCTGGTTCGGCGCGCCGGCGGGATTGGTCAGCGGCCCGAGGATGTTGAACAGGGTGCGCACGCCCATCTCGCGCCGCGGCGCCACGGCGTAGCGCATCGCGGGATGGTGGTTGGGGGCGAACATGAAGCCCACGCCCACCTGCTCGATGCAGCGCCCGACCTGCTCGGCGTCGAGGTCGAGGTGGATGCCCGCCACGGCGAACAGGTCGGCGCTGCCCGAGGAGGAGGAGACGCCACGGTTGCCGTGCTTGGCGACATGCGCACCGCCGGCGGCCACCACGAAGCTCGCCGCCGTGGAGACGTTGAACAGGTTCGCCCCGTCACCGCCGGTGCCGACGATGTCGACCACGTTCTCGGCGGTGAGCCGTACCGGGGTCATCAGCTCGCGCATCACCTGGGCGGCGGCGCTGATCTCCTCGGCGGTCTCGCCCTTCATCGCCATGCCCATCAGGAAGGCGGCGATCTGCGGCTCGCTGGCCTCGCCGGTCATGATCCGGCGCATCACGGCGTGGGTCTCGTCGAAGCTCAGGTTCTCGCGGCGCATCAGCGCGCCGAGGGCCTCTCGCATCTGCATGGGATTCTTCTCCTCTGGCTGGGACACGGCTCAGCGACGCTTCAGGAAATTGGCCAAGAGCTCATGGCCCTGGCGGGTGAGGATCGATTCGGGGTGGAACTGCACGCCCTCCACGTCGAGCTCTCGGTGGCGAAGTCCCATGATCAGCCCCGGGGTGACGTCGTCGTCGTCGCACCAGGCGGTGACCTCCAGGCAGTCGGGCAGGCTCTCGCGCTCCACCACCAGCGAGTGGTAGCGGGTCACCTCCAGGGGCTCCTCGAGGCCCTCGAACACGCCCTGGCCGAGATGGCGGATCCGCGAGGTCTTGCCGTGCATCACCTGGGGGGCGCGCACCACGCGACCGCCATAGACCTGGCCGATGGCCTGGTGCCCCAGGCAGACGCCGAGCACCGGGATGCGACCGGCGAAGCGGCGGATGGCGGCCATGGAGATGCCCGCCTGGTCGGGGGTGCAGGGCCCCGGCGAGATCACCAGGTGGCTCGGCGAAAGGGCCTCGATCTCGTCGAGGGTGATGGCGTCGTTGCGGTGGGTCGCCACCTCGGCGCCCAGCTCCCCGAGGTACTGGACCACGTTGTAGGTGAAGCTGTCGTAGTTGTCCAACATTAGTACAGACATGAGACGCTCTCCGGCACTCGCCCGGCCAGCGCCGGACGACAGGAATCAGGGGTCACTCGAGGTTGTCCAGGCCGCGTTCGGCCATGGCCACGGCACGGAACAGGGCGCGGCCCTTGTTGAGGGTCTCCTGCCACTCCATCTCCGGCACCGAGTCGGCGACGATGCCCGCGCCGGCCTGGACGTGCAGCTCGCCATCCTTGATCACCGCGGTGCGAATGGCGATGGCGGTGTCCATGTTGCCGTGCCAGGAGAGGTAGCCCACGGCGCCGGAGTAGACGCCGCGCTTGACCGGCTCCACCTCGTCGATGATCTCCAGGGCGCGGATCTTGGGGGCGCCGGAGACGGTGCCCGCCGGGAAGGTGGCGCGCAGCACGTCCATGGCGGAGAGGCCGGGCTTCAGGCGTCCCACCACGTTGGAGACGATGTGCATCACGTGGGAGTAGCGCTCCACCACCATCCGGTCGGTCACGGTGACCGAGCCGGTCTCGCTGATGCGGCCGACGTCGTTGCGCCCCAGGTCGATCAGCATCAGGTGCTCGGCGAGCTCCTTGGGGTCGGCGAGCAGCTCGGCCTCCAGCGCTCGATCCTCGGCCTCGTCGCGGCCGCGCTTGCGGGTGCCGGCGATGGGGCGCACGGTCACCTCGCCCTCCTCCAGGCGGGTGAGGATCTCCGGCGAGGAGCCGGCCACCTGGTGATCGCCCAGGTTCAGGTAGAACATGTAGGGCGAGGGGTTGAGGCTGCGCAGGGCGCGATAGAGGTCCAGCGGCGCCGCCCGGTAGGGGATCGACATGCGCTGGGAGGGCACGCACTGCATGACGTCGCCGGCCAGCACGTACTCCTTGATCTGCTCCACCGCCGCCTTGAACCCCTCCTCGGTGAAGCCCGAGGTGAAGTCGCCCTCCTCCACCGCCGCGCGGCCGGTGCCGGGGCTGACGGTGGTGTGGGTGGCGCTGCGCAGGCGCACCTCGAGACGCTCCAGGCGCTCCACGGCCCGCGCGTAGGCGGCCTCCTCGGCCGGGTCGGCGTGGGTCCAGAGGGTCAGCCGGCCGGAGAGGTTGTCGAACACCACCAGGTCGTCGCAGACCATCAGCAGGATGTCTGGCACGCCCAGCGGATCGGGCTTGGCGTCGACGTGGGGGCCACGCAGGCGCGGTTCGATGTAGCGGATGGTCTCGTAGCCGAAGTAGCCCACCAGGCCGCCGTCGAAGCGCGGCTGGTCGTCCAGGCGGGGCACCTTGAAGCGGGCCTGGAACTGCTCGATCCACTCGAGGGGATCCTCGACCTCCACGGCGCCGCGCTGCTCGTCGTCGACGATGTGGCGCACGGTGAAGCCGCGCACCTCGATGCGCTCGCGGCACGGCAGGCCGATGATCGAGTAGCGCCCCCACTTCTCGCCGCCCTGCACGGACTCGAGCAGGAAGGTCCAGGGCGCGTCGGCGAGTTTCAGGTAGGTGGAGAGCGGGGTGTCGAGGTCGGCCAGCACCTCGCGGGTGACCGGAATGCGGTTGTAGCCGGCCTCGGCCAGCTCATGGAAGCGCTCGGGAGTCATCATGCCCGGGTCCTCGCGGTGGAGAGAAAGACACTGGTATTCGGGGGTGGGACGCCGCGGGGGCGCCCGGTCAGGCGAGCGTCACCATCGCCAGCCGCCGATCAGGCCGGGGCGCGAGAGGAGGCGGTCGGTAGCACGGCGGGCAAGGGCATCCAGCGTCATGGGGTGTCCATCGGAGGAGATCGCGAGATCCGTTATAACAAAAAACTATCGTTATCAGGCTCATTATAGCCCAGTCAAAATCACCCTAAACGAGTTCCGCGAGCGATTCAACCGTGCCATCCGGGCGACTCAGCGCCACCGGCTCGCCGTGGTTGTAGCCGTAGGGGACCGCCAGGGTGCGAAAGCCCGCGGCGCGGCCGGCCTCGATGTCGTGGCGCGAGTCGCCGACCATCAGGCAGGCCGACGGCGCCACGTCGAAATGGGCCGCCACGTGCAACAGCGGCGCCGGGTCGGGCTTCTTCGCCGCCAGGCTGTCGCCGCCCAGGCAGAGCGCGAAGTGGCCATCGAGATCGAAGGCCTCGAGCAGCGGCGCGATGAAGGCGCTCGGCTTGTTGGTCACCAGCGCCAGGGGCAGCCCACGCGCGCGCAAGCCCTCCAGCGCTTCGCGCGCCCCTGGATAGAGCCGGGTGCGGGCGCTGGGGGCGCGGCCGTAGTGATCGAGAAAGCCCGCATGGGCGCGGGCCAGCAGCGCCTCGTCCGGCGCCTCGCCCCGCGCCCCCTCCAGCGCGCGGGCCATCAGCACGAGCGAGCCGTTGCCGACCCAGTCGCGCACCCGGGCCTCGCCCTGGGGCGCCAGGCCGAGCTCGGCCAGGGCGGCGTCCGCCGCCGCGGCGAGGTCCGGCACGGAATCGACCAGGGTGCCGTCCAGGTCGAAGGTGACCAGCCGGATGTCGTGGAGGATGGGGTGCATGACGCCTCTCGTCGGATGAGTCGAAGGCCCATTATGCCGCAGCGGCCATGGGCAGGAAATCGGCGAAGGCTTATGCTGGAGCCTCAACCTTTCGGGAGCAATGACATGAACCTGCCAAGCATCGTCGTGGTCGGCGGCGGGGCCGGCGGCCTCGAGCTGGTCACCAAGCTCGGCCACAAGCTGGGGAGACGCGGCCGCGCCGATATCGTGCTGGTCGACCGCAACGCCACCCACATCTGGAAGCCGCTGCTGCACGAGGTCGCCACCGGCGCCCTGGACTCGGGGCTCGACGAGATCTCCTACCAGGCGCACTCGAGCCAGCACGGCTACCGCTTCCAGCGCGGCACCCTGAACGGCATCGATCGCGATGCCCGCACCCTGACCCTCGCTCCGGTGCTCGACGACGCCGGCGACGAGGTGCTGCCCGCCCGCGAGCTCGCCTACGACCAGCTGGTGCTGGCGCTGGGCAGCGTCAGCAACGACTTCGACACCCCCGGGGTCGGCGAGCACTGCCACTTCCTCGACAGCCCCCAGCAGGCCGAGGCCTTCCGCCAGCAGATGCTCAACACCTTCCTGCGCCACAACGATCCGCGCCTCGAGCGGCCGGCGCGCATGGCGGTGGGCATCGTCGGCGCCGGCGCCACCGGGGTCGAGCTCGCCGCGGAGCTCCACGAGGCCTCGCGGATGCTGCACAGCTACGGCGTCACCCCCCTGGACGGCGACCGGCTCGAGGTGCACCTGATCGAGGCCGCCCCGCGGGTGCTGCCGGCGCTGCCGGAGCGCATCAGCGAGGCGGTGCACCGGGAGCTGGAGCGCCTGGGCGTGAGGATCCATGCCGAGACCCGGGTGACCCGGGTGGAGGCCGAGGCGATCCACACCGCCGACGGCGAGCGCATCGAGATCGATCTCGGCGTCTGGGCGGCGGGCATCAAGGCCCCGGCGCTGCTCTCGGCGCTGGGCCTGCCCACGGAGCAGAACCACCGCCTCAGGGTCCACGATACCCTGCAGAGCATCGAGGATCCGCGGATCTTCGCCCTGGGCGACTGCGCCAGTTGCCCGCAGCCGGACGGCGGCACGGTGCCGCCGCGGGCCCAGGCCGCCCATCAGCAGGTCGCCACGCTCTATCACAACCTGCAGGCCCAGCGCGTCGGCAAGCCGCTCAAGGCCTTCGTCTACCGGGACCGCGGCTCGCTGATCTCGCTGGCGCACTTCGATGCCATCGGCAGCCTGATGCGCGGCGCCTCGGCGCGCAGCCTGTTCATCGAGGGGCACCTGGCGAAGTTCTTCTACGCCTCGCTCTATCGCCTGCACCAGCGCGCCATCCACGGCACCCTCAAGACCGGCCTGATGGTCGTGGTGGACGGGCTCAACCGCTTCCTCAAGCCGCGTCTGAAGCTGCACTGAGGCGCCACCACCACCGCCCCTGAACGACGCGGGCCGCCGGATCTCTCCGGCGGCCCGCGTCACGCTGGGCGGCGTGGCACTCAGCGCTCGCCGAGCCCGCCCGACGCCTCGCCGTGGTGATAGACGTGCACGTCGCGCTGGGGGAAGGGAATGCTGATGCCCTCGGCGTCGAAGCGGCGCTTGATCGCCTCGGTCATCTCCCAGTGAACGTCCCAGTAGTCGCCGGCCTTCACCCAGGGCCGCACGATCCAGGTGATGCTGGAGTCGCCCATGGCGCTCATGCGGATGTTTGGCGCGGGATCGACCAGCACCCGCGAGTCGTCGGCCACCACGCCCTCGAGCACGCGGCGCACGGTGTCGATGTCGGCCTCGTAGCCGACCCCGACCGTCAGGTCGACCCGGCGCGTCGCGTGGGCCGAGGCATTGGTGATGGCGCCGCTCATCATCTGGCCGTTGGGCACGAGGATCTTGCGGTTGTCGCCGGTCCGAAGCTCGGTGGTGAAGAGCTGCACGTCCTCGATCACCCCGGCCACGCCCCCCGCCTCGACGTAGTCGCCGATCCGGTAGGGGCGAAAGAGGATCACCATGACGCCCGCGGCGAAGTTGGCCAGCGACCCCTGGAGCGCCAGGCCCACGGCCAGGCCCGCGGCACCGATCACCGCGATCAGCGAGGCGGTCTGGATGCCGATCCGGCTGATCGCCGCCAGCACCACGAAGGTCAGCAGCAGGGCGTAGAGGATATTGCCCAGGAACTTGACCAGCAGCGGCTCGACCCTGGCCCGCTGCATGCCCCTTACCGTCAGCCGGTGCAGCCCCTTGGCGATCCAGCGGCCGATCACGAAGATGGCGGCCGCCGCCACCAGATTGGTGGCGAAGGTCAGGCCGGTGCTCTGCAGGTAGGTCAGCAGTCCACCGGGATCGATGCCGTTGATGCCGTCCATGGGCGTCTCCTCGTTCCTGGAAAGCGTGTCGCACAAGGCCGCCGACCCATCATGTCGCACGGCTCGCTCTTTATGGCGTCAATCACCGGCGCGCGCAAGCCAGCGACGCTTCTCCCGGGCGGGCAGGCGCTTGATGGCCGCCTCGCGGCGCAGTGCCTCGCCGTGGCTGCCGACGCACTCGCGATGCACCAACGTAAGCGGCCCCTTGCCGCGCAGCGCCTTGGCCCCGCGCCCGGCGCGATGCTCGGCCAGGCGCCGGTCGACGTCGGTGGTGATCCCGGTATAGAGGGCGCCCGAGGCGGTCTCGACCAGGTACAGGTACCAGGTCCGATCGTCCGACGGAGCCGGCGCGTCGGCGGCGCTCACGGGCCGCCTCAGGCGCCGGCCAGGGCCCGGCGAAAGTCGCCGATCACCCCGTCGTAGCGGTGAGGGTCGGCCTCGTTGCGCGCCTTGAACACCGCCGAACCGGCGACGAAGGTGTCCGCACCGGCGCGGGCGATCTCGGCGATGTTGTCGACCTTGACCCCGCCGTCGATCTCCAGGCGAATATCGAAGCCGGAGGCATCGATGCGCCGACGCGCCTCGCGCAGCTTGTCCAGGGTACCCGGCAGGAAGGACTGGCCGCCGAAGCCCGGGTTGACGCTCATCAACAGGATCATGTCGACCTTGTCCATCACGTAGTCCAGGAAGGAGAGCGGGGTGGCCGGGTTGAACACCAGGCCCGACTTGCAGCCACCGTCGCGGATCAGCTGCAGGGAGCGGTCGATGTGGTCGGAGGCCTCGGGGTGGAAGGTGATGTAGCTGGCCCCGGCATCGATGAAGTCACCGATCAGCCGGTCCACCGGCCTGACCATCAGATGGGCATCGATGGGCGCGGTCACGCCGTGCTGCCGAAGGGCCTCGCAGACCATCGGTCCGATGGTCAGGTTGGGCACGAAGTGATTGTCCATCACGTCGAAGTGGACGATGTCCGCGCCGGACGCCAGTACATCGTCGACCTCCTCGCCCAGGCGGGCGAAATCGGCGGAGAGGATCGAGGGCGCAAGCTGGAAATCGAGTCGGGAGTCGGTCATGGCGACGATCGGTTCCTGTAAGAGTCGAGGGGCACGATGGGCGGCATTCTAACGCATCTGGCCGTCTCTGGAGCCCCT
>JAWWBV010000113.1:0-7206 GCA_033720795.1 Halomonas sp.
GCCTGGGCGGCGATGATGTCGGGCACCAAGCTGATCCACAACTACCTGGGGCCGCTGTTCGGCATCCTGCTGGTGATCCTGCTGCTGCGCCTGCTCAGCCACAACATCCCCAAGGCCCACGACCTGCAGTGGTTCGCCAAGGGCGGCGGCCTGGTCGGCAAGGGGCATCCCGACGCCGGCTTCGCCAACGGCGGCGAGAAGGTCTGGTACTGGCTGCTGGCCACCGCCGGCCTCGCGGTGATCGCCAGCGGCGTCGTGCTGGACTTCCCCAACTACGGCCAGGCGCGTGACACCATGCAGTGGGCCAGCATCATCCACGCCGTGGGGGCCCTGGGCCTGACCGCCGTGGCCCTGGGCCACATCTACATCGGCACCGTCGGCACCGAGGGGTCGCTGGAAGGCATGACCACCGGCTACGTGGACGAGAGCTGGGCCAAGGAGCACCACAACCTCTGGTACGAGGAGGTCAAGGATCAGGCCATTCCCGAGGAGCAGCTGGCCGAGCAGCGCCCGGCCGCCGAGGGCGACGCGCCGGCGCCCCGCTCCGGCTGAGCCACACCCGCAAGGCGCCTTCCGACACCGCCTGCGGGCGGTGTCTTTTTTGTTAAGCTGGACCGACCAACACCCCGACCACCGGAGAGCGACGATGTCACATCTCGACGACGCCACCCGCACCGAACTCGAGGCGGCCGCCTTTCGCCGCCTGCTGCGCCATCTGGACGAGCACAAGGAGGTCCAGAACATCGACCTGATGATCCTCGCCGACTTCTGCCGCAACTGCCTCTCCAAGTGGCTGGTGGCCGCCGCCGACGAGCGAGGCGTCGAGCTGGACTACGACAGCGCCCGGGAACACGTCTATGGCATGCCCTACGGCGAGTGGAAGGCGAAGTACCAGCAGGAGGCCACCCCCGAGCAGCAGGCGGCCTTCGCGGCCCGCCAGGCGGCCAAGCAGGAGCGGCAAGGCCAATGAGCGACCCGATGATTCCGCTCACCGTGGCGGTGCTGACCATCTCCGACACGCGAAATGAAGAGACCGATCGCAGCGGCCAGGCCCTGGTCGAGCGCCTGACGACTGCTGGCCACCGGCTGCACGAGAAACGCATCGTGCCCGATGACGTCTATCGCATCCGTGCCGTGGTGGCCGGCTGGATCGCCGACGATGCGGTCCAGGTGATCCTGACCACCGGCGGGACCGGCTTCACCGGCCGCGACTCCACGCCCGAGGCGGTCTCGGTGCTGCTCGACAAGCAGATCGAGGGCTTCGGCGAACTGTTTCGCCACCTCTCCTGGCAGGAGATCGGCAGCTCCACCGTGCAGAGCCGCTGCCTCGGCGGGCTGGCCAACGCCACGGTGGTGTTCTGTCTGCCCGGCTCCACCGGCGCCTGTCGCACCGGCTGGGACGGCATCCTCGCCGAGCAGCTCGATAGCCGTCACAAGCCGTGCAACTTCGCCAATCTCGTCATCCCCGAGCGAGGCCAGCATGGATGAACTGAAACCCGTCGAGGCCGCGCTCGACGCCCTGCTGGCCGACGTCACCCCCACGCCCGCCGAGACGGTGCCCTGCGACGAGGCGGCCGGGCGCGTGCTCGCCGAGGCGATCGAGGCGCGCCTCGACGTGCCCGCCTTCGACAACAGCGCCATGGACGGCTACGCCCTGCACCACCTCGACGCCGGCAAGCGGCTGCCCGTCGCCCAGCGCATTGCCGCCGGCACGCCGGCGACGCCGCTGGCGCGGGGCACCTGCGCGCGCATCTTCACCGGCGGCGCCCTGCCTCCGGGCGCCGACTGCGTGGTGATGCAGGAGCGCGTGACGCTCGAGGACGATGTCGCGGCTATCCCAGCGGATCTCCCGGCGGGCGACAACGTCCGCCGACGCGGTCGCGACGTGTCGGCGGGGACGCTGCTGCTGCCCGCCGGTGAGCGCCTGGAGGCCGCGGCCCTGGGCCACCTCGCCGGCCAGGGCATCACCGAGGTGGTGGTGCGCCGCCGTCCGCGGGTGGCGCTGCTCTCCACCGGCGACGAGATCATCGATCCGGGCACGGAGCTTTCCGACGGGCAGATCTACAACTCCAACCGGCCGATGCTCAAACGCCTGCTGGAGCGCTTCGGCGCCGAGCCGGTGCGCCTTGAATCGGTGCCGGACGATGCCGCGGGCACCCGCGACACCCTGGCCGCGGCGGCGCTGGAGGCCGACCTGGTGATCAGCACCGGAGGGGTGAGCGTCGGGGAGGAGGATCACGTCAAGGCGGCGCTCGAGTCGCTCGGGCAGCTCGACCTGTGGCGTCTGGCGATCCGCCCGGGCAAGCCCCTGGCGCTGGGGCGCCTGCCGGGATCGGCCGGCCAGGACGTGCGCTTCGTCGGCCTGCCCGGCAACCCGGTCTCCTGCTTCGTCGGCGCCTGGCTCTTCCTGCGCCCGTTGTTGGGCGCGCTGCAAGGCTGCCCGGCCCTCGCCGAGCTGCCCCGACTGCCGGCACGCGCCGACTTTTCCACCTCCACCGGTCCGCGCCGTCACTATATGCGGGTGACCCTGGCCTTCCAGGAGGATGGGATCGTGGCCCGGGCATTTCGCGACCAGAACTCGGGCGTGCTGTCGTCCTGCATCGGCGCCGATGCCCTGGCGGAGATCCCCGCCGAGAGCCGCATCGAACCGGGCGACCGTCTCGACTGCCTGTGGCTCAGGGGCGATTGAGGGTCGCTGTAACGAGCATCGATCGAGGCCAGCTCAAGCCGGGATATGCCTCAGGCCGGCACGCCGAGTTCCGCATTGACGGCCGGCCATAGCCGCTCGAAGTCGAGAGCGAGGCGGACGTAGTCCGCCTCCAGCCAGGGCACCAGCTCGGCGAGGCGGTTCGGGCCGGAGAGCCGTTCGCCGATGCCTTCGATGGCGCGACAGGTGAAGGCGAAGTCGGCGTAGCGGTTGAGCCAGTCCTGCTCCACCAGCACCGGCACCATGCCCCCCAGCCGACCCGGGGCGGGAGCGGTCGTCAGCAACCGGTAGCAACGCGCCGTCAACCGCCGCCGCGCCTCGTCCTCGATGGCGCGGGCCGCGAAATGATCCCAGAGCAGATCCAGGGCGATGCCGGCGAAACGTCGCTGCGGCCACGGCGTGCGCGCGAGCACGTCGCTGACCACCGGGTGGCCATCGATAAAGGCGTCCACCCGACGGTGGTGTCGGATGCCGGCCGCGGCCTCCGGCGACCAGGCCGACAGGTCGCTGCCCTTGACCCCGTCGGCGATCAGGTTGCCATACAGGAAGTCGTCACCGCCGCCGCGGGCGAGCCAGCCATGGGCGAGGAAGTTCACGGGGAACCGTTCACAGGCAGTGGGTGGGCTTGGGCAGGCCGGCCAAGCGAGCCGCCACCTTGGCGGGACTGCCGGGGAAGAGCCGCATCAGGTGGATGGAACGGCCCTTGTCGGGTCCCAGGGCCTTGCCCACCGCCTTGACCAGGGGGCGCATGGCGGGCGCCATCTCGTAGCGCGCATAGAAGTCGCGCAGCACCCTGAGCACCTCCCAGTGCTCCTCGGTCAGCTCGATGCCCTCCTCGCGCGCCAGGGCCTCGGCGATCCCCGGTGACCACTGCGTCATGTCGACCAGATAGTCTTCCGGGTCCAGCCCATAATCTTGGTCACCCACCCGTAGATAACGGTATATTTCCGTCGAGGCCATCAGTACCAGCTCACCGTCCGTTCGGCGTCCTCGGTCAGGGACACGAAGCCATCCACATCGACCACCTGCACGCTCTCCGCGCAGCGGCCCAGCAGCCCGCGCGCCTCCAGGTCCTCTTTCAGGGCGAAGAGCCGCCCCTCGACCGGCTCGAAATAGCGCACCAGCTGGGGCAGCGCCCCCTGGACGCCATCCTCGATCAGCAGCAGGACGTCATCCGGCCCCATGCCGGTCAGGGCCTGCTCGAAGACCCGACTGTTCGCCGGGGACCGGTTCACCACATGCAACAGCATCCAGGTTCTCCTCGCGACTCGGGCTAGAAGGTCAGCACCAGGCGGTGGGCGGCGAGTGTCTCGGCGAGGGCCTCGGCCGACACGGGGTCGACGTCGAGCATCAGCTCGTCGGCCGTGAGGCCGAGCGCCGAGAGCGCCTGGGCGTCCACCAGCAGGGTCTCGATATCATACATCTCCAGCATCTCCAGCGTCGCGGCCGTGCCCTTCTGCTCGAGCGGCCCGGGGCCCTGCCCCGGCAGCAGCGCCGTGACGCCCTCCCCCATGAACAGCAGGGACACGCTCTGGCCGAAGGCGGCGGCGACCAGGGCGGCGTCCAGCCCCTCCTTCAGCCAGCTGCTACCGTGAGGCGCATGGCGCAGGATGACCAGCAGGTCGCGGAAGGTGTCGTCGTGTTCGTGCATCATCGCTCCATCGCAAGCCAGAGGGTCAGGGGCCGAAGGTCACCAGCCGGTCGCAGCGCCTGCCCAGATCGATCAGCTGCCCGAGTCCCGTCAGCTCGAAGGGCTCAGCCACGCTGCTCCCCTCCTTGCCGTGCCGGGCGGCCTCGCGCTCGTCGAGCAGGCCGCGGCGCAGCGCGGCGGCGATGCAGACCTGCAGCGAGACCTCATGCTCGCGGGAGAGGGCCGTCCAGGCGTCCACCAGGTGCGGTTCGTCCTGTGGGGGGGCGGCCAGCCGGGAGGCATTGTGCACCCCGTCGTGATAGAAGAATACCGCCTCGAGGCGGTGGCCCCGCGCCACCAGGGCGCGGGCGAAGCGCAGGGCCGAGTGGCTGGCCTGATGACTGTAGGGGGCGCCCATCAGCAGGATGGCGTAGCGCATGAAGGTCCTCCTGAAACGACCTGGCCCCGCCGGATGGCGGGGCCAGATGATCCTGATACCGCGCGGGGGTCAGTCCTGGCTCATGATGCCCAGGATCGACAGCAGGCTGATGAACAGGTTGTAGATCGACACGTAGAGGGTGATGGTGGCGAGGATGTAGTTGGTCTCGCCGCTACGATGCACGATCTCGCTGGTCTGGTAGAGGATGGCCGCCGAGGAGAACAGCACGAAGCCGGCGGAGACCATCAGCGACAGGGCCGGGATCTGCAGGAAGATGCCCGCCAGCATGGCCAGGATCAGCACGATGGCGCCGGCCATCAGGAAGTTGGCCAGGAAGCTGAAATCCTTGCGGGTGATCAGCGCCACCGCCGAGAGGCCCACGAAGGTCAAACCGGTCATGCCCAGTGCGGTCATGATCAGCTGGGCGCCGTTGGGCAGGGTGAGGTAGGCGCTCAGGATCGGTCCGAGCGTGAAGCCCATGAAGCCGGTGAAGGCGAAGGTGGCGAGCAGCCCCATCGCGGAATTGGCGGTCTTGTGCACCAGGAACATGAGACCGTAGGCGCCGATGAAGAACACGAAGATGTTCATGCGTTCGATGCCCATGCTCATGGCAGTGCCCGCCGTGATGGCGGAGAACAGCAGGGTCATCGCCAGCAGGCCGTAGGTATTGCGCAGGACCTTGCTGGTACCGACCGACTGCGACTGCGTCTGCTGACGTGTCGTCTGCGTCTCTTGATAAGCCATGGATCCGTAGCTCCCTGTATGGTTGGTCTTGGCACTAGACTTAGGATGCAGCCAGAAGGTTCCCGACGCAAGCGCCCGGCTAGTCGGGGTTCAACGCCTTTTCCTCGGCCGCGGCCTCCTCCAGGACCCGCCGCGCCACTCGCGCCGCGGAGTCACAGACCTCCCCTCCAGCGTGTTCGAGGGCCGCCAGGTCCATCCAGCAGAGCGCCGTGGCGTCGTCCGCGGCCGCCTCGATGCCGCCCCGCCACTTGAGCTGAACGACCACGATGACGAAGTGCATGCGCAGCGCGCCATCCACATCGTGGTCGAAGACGTCGAGGGCGGTCAGGATGCGCCCCGGGTCGGCCAGCACGCCGGTCTCTTCGAGAAGCTCGCGGGCCGCGGCCTGCTGAAGGCTCTCCCCCGCTTCGACCTTGCCACCGGGCAGGGCCAGCTTGCCTGCGTTGGGGGGATTGCGCCGCCGGACCATCAGGATACGATTTCCCCTCACCACCGCGGCCGAGACCGCGGGAACGGGGCGGAGTGTGGTCGCTGTTGAACGCTCGGTCATGGGGGGCTCCTGCGATCATCGTGTCCCATTGTGCCCCACCCGGGAAGCCAGGGCTAACATCCTGATCCCAAGGGGGTCTTGACCTGCGGAGGAAAACTGGTAGAGTACGCATCCGTAAGCCGGAGGGATGGCAGAGCGGTTGAATGCACCGGTCTTGAAAACCGGCGAAGGTGAGAGCCTTCCCAGGGTTCGAATCCCTGTCCCTCCGCCACTGCTCCACGAAAAACCAGCCCTTGATGGCTGGTTTTTTTATTCTCCCCCCACCAGCCCGCCCAAACCCCGAGTGGTTAGAAGATGACCAGGGTAGTGACCATGCAGGCCCGGGGCGGATGCGTACCCGCATGCCGCTGTCCACCTGAGCCACCGGCAGGTCCCCTGCACCGTCCTCGCCGAGGACGTGGGCCATCTCCGGCGGCAGGTCGAGCAGACCCACCAGTCCTCGACGGACATGCCGGAGTCGCTCGATCTTGCGATCCACGTCCTGGAGCTTGGCGATGGCTCGCTGCCGGCCCTCCCGGGCATCCGTGTCGTGGTCGGTGCGCAGCGAGAGCAGTTCGGCGATCTCGCGCAGGGAGAAACCGATTTCCTGTGCACGACGAATGAACCGCACGCGCTGCAGCGTCTCATCCGAATAGATCCGATAGCCTCCACCCCCCGGGCGAGGCGGCTGTTCGATGAGTCCGCGTCGCTCAGAAGCGGATCGTCTCGACCCCGACGCCCGCCGCTGTGGCCACCTTGCCGATGGTCATGTCACTCATGGCGGCCCTCGCACGGTTCCCGTGAACAGCGTACTGGCCGTACCCGGGTACGGGGTCAAGGGCCTCAGGCCGCAGCCCCGATGGATCCGGGCTCAGGCGATGGATGGGGTGGCCGAGCAGCGGGCCCATCGCCAGCCTGGCGAGGCCCCCGCCCACCGGGGGACGGAATCCCACCCATGGCACGACAGCCCGGGCGAGCGGCCCGGGCAGCGTCCTTGCCCTAGTGTCGCAGGGCCAGTCTCGCGGTCACGCCTCAAAGAACGCCAGCGTGCGCACTTCGATGCTCTCCCGTGGCGGGGCGTCGGCCGGGGTGCCCGGGTCGTGGAAGGCCGTATGGGGGACGAAGCGGGCACGCCCGTCTGTACGCGAGTCGTAGCC
>JAWWBV010000114.1:0-7183 GCA_033720795.1 Halomonas sp.
CTTTTCCGCGTCCCGCGAGTCGATATCGCCGCATGATCAAAGGTTTTACCCGCTTTCTGCAGAGCCCGGGCCAGCACCTCAAGTCGCTGTTCGGCCCTCAGGATGCGCCGGCCGGCAGCACCGGTCCCCGCATCATTCCCCGCCAGGAACACCCGGTCTCGCGTCAGCACTTCAGTGACGCCGCCATCAAGGTGCTCTACCGCCTGCACAATGCCGGCTTCCAGGCCTTCCTGGTCGGGGGGTGCATCCGCGACTCGCTGCTCGGCCACATGCCCAAGGACTTCGACGTCGCCACCGATGCGACGCCGGAACAGATCCGCGAGCTGTTTCGCAACTCGCGGATCATCGGTCGACGCTTTCGCATCGTGCACGTCCGCTTCGGTCGCGAGGTGATCGAGGTCACCACCTTCCGCGGCAAGCCCAACGACGACCACGCCGATCATATCTCCCAGCAGTCGGACGATGGCCTGCTGCTGCGCGACAACGTCTGGGGCAACCTCGAGGAGGACGCCCTGCGCCGCGACTTCACGGTCAACGCCCTCTACTACAACATCGCCGACTTCTCGATCCACGACTTCGCCGACGGCGTGAAGGACATCGAGGCGCGCACCCTGCGGCTGATCGGCGACCCGGCGACGCGCTACCGCGAGGATCCGGTGAGGATGCTGCGCGCGGTGCGCTTCGCCGCCAAGCTCGACTTCCACCTGGACCCGGCCACCGAGGCGCCCATCGCCGAGGCGGCGCCGCTGCTGCTGCAGATTCCACCGGCCCGGCTGTTCGACGAGATCCTCAAGCTGTTCATGGCCGGTCACGGGGTCGTCACCTTCCGGCTCCTGCGCCAGTACGGCCTGTTCGCCATGCTCTTCCCCGAGGCCGACGAGGCCATGGAGGCGCTGCCCTGGGCCGAGCGCCTGGTCGAACACGCGCTGGAGAGCACCGACCGTCGCATCCGCGAGGATCGCCCGGTGACGCCGGCCTTCCTGTTCGCCGCCCTGCTCTGGGCGCCCGTGCAGCAGCGCCAGGCGCTCCTCGAGGCCGATGGCATGCCGGCCATCCCCGCGCTGCAGGCGGCCTCCCAGCAGGTGGTATCACGCCAGCTCCAGCACATCTCCATCCCCAAGCGCTTCAGCCTGCCGATGCGCGATATCTGGGACCTGCAGCAGCGGCTGCCGCTGCGCCGCGGCAAGCGCGTCTTCCAGACCCGCGAGCATCCGCGCTTCCGGGCCGCCTATGATTTCCTGCTGCTGCGCGAGGCGGCCGGCGAGCTCGACCCCGGGCTCGGCGACTGGTGGACCGCCTTCCAGCAGGCCGACGAGCACGAGCAGCGACGCCTGCTGAGCAAGGTCGGCGCCGACCCGGCCGGGAGCGGAGCCCCGCGCAAGCGCCGCCGGCGCCGCCGCAAGCCGCGGGGCCCCGCGAGCGACGCATGACATGAGTCGTTCGGAGCATCACGCCTGGATCGGCCTGGGCAGCAACCTCGATGGCCCGCGCGAGCACGTCGCCCGCGCCCTCGAGGAGCTCGACCGCCTGCCGCTGACGCGCCGCCTCGCCGCCTCGAGGCTCTATGCCAGCCGCCCGGTGGGGCCCGCCGACCAGCCCGACTACGTGAACGCCGTGGCGCAGCTGGCGACGCGACTCTCGCCGCTCGCCCTGCTCGATCAGCTGCAGGCCCTCGAGCAGCGCCACGGCCGGGTGCGCGGCCGCCGCTGGGGCCCCCGCACCCTGGACCTCGACCTGCTGCTCTACGACGACCGCCGGCTGGCGCTGCCGCGCCTCACCCTACCCCATCCGGAGATGACGCGGCGCGCCTTCGTGCTGGTGCCGCTGGCCGAACTGGCGCCGCGCCTCGCCCTCGACGGGCAGCCGCTGTCGCGCCTTGCGGCCGAGCTCGAACCCCAGGACCTGGCCCCAGTGTTACCGACCGGCGGATGATCGCTCCACCCTGTTACCTATCGACACCCCGACACGATTCGGGTAACAATCGCGGGTTACACCGAGGACGGCCCGCCCGAGGCCTCCCCCGACCAGACGATGAGAACACGCCATGAAAACCGTCACCCTGAGCACGCTGTCGACCCTCAAGCGCGCCGGTGAGCCCTTCAGCTGCCTGACCGCCTACGACGCTTCCTTCGCGCGGGCGGCCGGCGAGGCCGGCATCGAGGTGCTGCTGGTGGGCGATTCGCTGGGCATGGTCCTGCAGGGGCACGCCAGCACCCTGCCGGTGACCCTCGACGAGGTCTGCTACCACACCCGCTGCGTGGCCCGCGGCAAGGGCAAGAGCCTGCTGATGGTCGACCTGCCCTTCATGAGCAACGCCAGCACCGAGCGCCTGCTCCAGGATGCCGGCGAGCTGATGCGGGCCGGCGCCGAGCTGGTCAAGGTCGAGGGCGAGGCGTGGATGGCCGAGGGCATTCGCGAGCTGACGCGCCGCGGCGTGCCGGTCTGCGCCCACCTCGGCCTGACGCCCCAGTCGGTCTACCAGCTGGGCGGCTACAAGGTGCAGGGCCGCGAGGCCGAGCAGGCGACCCGGATCCTCGAGGACGCCCGCACGCTGGTCGAGGCCGGCGCCTCGGTGATCCTGCTGGAGTGCGTGCCGGCGAGCCTGGGGCGGGCGGTGAGCGAGGCGCTGGAGGTGCCGGTGATCGGCATCGGCGCCGGCCCCGATACCGACGGCCAGATCCTCGTGATGCACGACGTGCTGGGCGTGACCCATGGCCGCGCGCCGCGCTTCGTCAAGAACTTCATGGCGGAGGCCGACGACATCCAGGACGCCTTCCGTCGCTACCATGAGGACGTCAAGGCCCGTCGCTTCCCCGCCGAAGCGCACTGCTTCTAAGCCTTTATACCGGGAGCTCGAGACGATGCGTACCCTGCACGAGATCGCCCCCCTGCGCGAGACGCTGGACGATGCCCGTCGTCGCGGCGAGCGCATTGCCCTGGTGCCGACCATGGGCAACCTCCACGAGGGCCACCTGGCGCTGGTCGCGGAAGCCCGCCGCCGCGGCGACCTGGTGGTGGCGAGCATCTTCGTCAACCCGCTGCAGTTCGGCCCCGGCGAGGACCTGGACGCCTATCCGCGCACCCTCGCCGAGGACCAGGCGAAGCTCGAGGCGGCCGGCTGCGACCTGCTGTTCGCCCCCGAGACCACCACGCTCTACCCGCGCGGCCTGGATGCCCAGACCCGGGTCAGCGTGCCCGAGGTCAGCGAGGGGCTGTGCGGCGGCGACCGGCCCGGCCACTTCGACGGCGTGGCCACCGTGGTGACCATGCTCTTCCAGCTGGTGCAGCCCGATGTGGCCTGCTTCGGCGAGAAGGACTACCAGCAGCTGGCGGTGATCCGCCGCCTGGTGGCCGACCTGCACCTGCGGGTGGAGGTCGTCGGCGTGCCGATCGTACGCGCCGAGGACGGCCTGGCGCTCTCCTCGCGCAACGGCTACCTGGACGCGGCGCAGCGCGCCGTCGCGCCGACCCTCTACGCGACCCTGTGCAGCCTGCGCGCGGCGCTGGAGGACGGCGCCGAACCGCACGACGCCCTGGCCGACGGCCTCGCCCGGCTGAGGGAGGCCGGCTTCGTGCCGGACTACCTGGAGCTGCGCGCCGCCGACCTGGGCCCGGTCACGGCGACGACCCGCGAGGCCGTGCTGCTCGCCGCGGCCCGCCTGGGCCCGACCCGATTGATCGATAACCTGAGCCTGACCCTGCCGCGCTGACGGCGCGGCATCGCGACCAGAGGAACCCTGTCCCATGCAGACCATCATGCTCAAGGCCAAGCTGCACATGGCCCGCGTCACCCATGCCGTGCTCAACTACGAAGGCTCCTGCGCCATCGACGGAGAGCTGCTGGACATGGCCGGCATCCGCGAGAACGAACAGATCCAGATCTACAACGTCGAGAACGGCCAGCGCTTCACCACCTATGCCATCCGCGCCGAGGAGGGCTCGCGGATCATCTCGGTGAACGGCGCGGCCGCCCACCTCGCCACCGAAGGGCAGCGGGTGATCATCTGCAGCTACGCCCACTACAGCGAGGCCGAGCTCGACGCCCACCAGCCGGCCCTGGTCTATCTCCAGGAAGGCAACGTCGTCAGCCACACCAGCAACGCCATTCCCGTCCAGATGGCCTGACGCCACTCGGGCACCCCACCCCGGGGTGCCCGCGCTTCCTCGCCGTGCCGTGCCTTCCCCAGGCCCTCCCCGCACCGCGCTCTCCCTGCTGCCCTCCTCGCGACGGCCTCGCCGCGACGCCCTTACGGCCATGGAAGCATTGCCGCGACGCACAAGACTCCCCTATGCTGAGAGCCCGGCCCTGTCTGAGACGCCATCGACCGCAGGGTGCCCTTCGGACACGGCCGCCAGTCCGCTACCTTATTCTTCAGGAGTATCCCGCATGCAAGACGTGGTGATCGTTGCTGCACGCCGTACCGCCGTTGGCACCTTCGGCGGCTCCCTGGCCGGCATTCCCGCCAGCGACCTGGGCGCCCATGTCATCAAGGACATCCTGGCCTCCACCGGCGTGGCCGGCGACCAGGTCGACGAGGTCCTGCTCGGCCAGGTGCTGACCGCCGGGGTCGGCCAGAACCCCGCCCGCCAGGCGAGCATCAAGGCCGGCCTGCCGGACGCGGTGCCCGCCATGACCATCAACAAGGTCTGCGGCTCCGGCCTCAAGGCCCTGCACCTGGCGACCCAGGCGATCCGCTGCGGCGATGCCGAGCTGATCCTCGCCGGCGGCCAGGAGAACATGTCCGCCTCGCCCCACGTGCTGCCCAATTCGCGCAACGGCCAGCGCATGGGTGACTGGAAGGCCATCGACAGCATGGTCCACGACGGGCTTTGGGATGCCTTCAACAACTACCACATGGGCATCACCGCCGAGAACCTGGCCGAGAAGTACGGCATCACCCGTGAGCAGATGGACGAGTTCGCCGCCGGCTCCCAGCAGAAGGCCGCCGCCGCCATCCGCGAGGGCAAGTTCAAGGGCCAGATCGTCCCGGTCGAGATTCCCCAGCGCAAGGGCGACCCGGTGGTCTTCGACACCGACGAGGGCCCGCGCGACGTGACCGCCGAGAAGCTCTCCGGCATGCGCCCCGCCTTCAAGAAGGACGGCACCATCACCGCCGGCAACGCCTCCTCGATCAACGATGGCGCCGCCGTGGTCATGCTCTGCTCCGCCGAGAAGGCCAAGGCGCTGGGCCTCGAGCCGCTGGCGCGCATCAAGGCCTACGCCAACGCCGGCGTCGACCCGTCGATCATGGGCATTGGCCCGGCCCCGGCGACCCGTCGCTGCCTGGAGAAGGCCGGCTGGAGCCTGGACGACCTGGACCTGGTCGAGGCCAACGAGGCCTTCGCCGCCCAGGCACTCTCGGTCAACAAGGAGCTGGGCTGGGACACCGACAAGGTCAACGTCAACGGCGGGGCCATCGCCATCGGCCACCCGATCGGCGCCTCCGGCTGCCGCATCCTGGTGACCCTGGTGCACGAGATGATCGCCCGGGATGCCAAGAAGGGCCTGGCGACGCTGTGCATCGGCGGCGGGCAGGGCGTGGCCCTGGCGATCGAACGCTAAAGCGCCAAGCGCCAAGCGCCAAGCGCCAAGCGCCAAGCGCCAAGTAGACACCATGCCCCGGGATTGGCTCCCGGGGCATGTTCGTTTCGGCTGGCATGACGACATAAAGAAACCGCCGCCGGGGTTGGACCCGGCGGCGGTTTTCCTTGCGCCTTGCGGCTTGCCGCTTACAGCTGGGGCTCGGCGGCCGCTTCGGCCTCGAAGGCGGCCTTCTCTTCCGGGGTGATCTCCTTGATGGTGAGCTTCACCCGGTTGCGGTTGTCGATGTCGAGCACCTTGACGATGGGCTCGTCGCCCTCGTTGAGGAAGTCGCGCACGTCGTTGACCCGCTCCGGCACGATCTGGGAGATGTGCACCAGGCCGTCGGTGCCCGGCATGATGTTGACGAAGGCGCCGAAGTCGGCGATGCGCACCACCTTGCCACGGTAGAGCTTGCCGATCTCGGGCTCGGCGGTGATCGCGAGCACGGTGTCGATGGCCGCCTTGGCCGCCGACTTGTCCTCGGCGTAGATGCGCACGGTGCCGTCGTCGTCCAGGTCGATGGAGGCGCCGGTGTCCTCGCAGATCTTGCGGATGGTGGCGCCGCCCTTGCCGATGACGTCGCGGATCTTCTCCGGATCGATCTTGAGGGTTGCCATGGAGGGCGCGTTCTCGGAGACCTCGGCGCGGCTCTGGGCAATCACGGTGTTCATCTGCTCGAGGATCTGCTGGCGGGCGTCGTAGGCCTGCTGCAGCGCCTGCTCCATGATCTCCTCGTTGATGCCCTCGATCTTGATGTCCATCTGCAGGGCGGTCACGCCCTCGGCGCTGCCGGCCACCTTGAAGTCCATGTCGCCGAGGTGGTCCTCGTCGCCGAGGATGTCGGTGAGCACGGCGAAGCCGTCGTCATCCTTGACCAGGCCCATGGCGATGCCGGCCACCGGGGCCTTCATCGGCACGCCGGCGTCCATCAGCGCGAGCGACGAGCCGCACACGGAGGCCATGGAGCTGGAGCCGTTGGACTCGGTGATCTCGGAGACCACGCGGATGGTGTAGGGGAAGTCCGCCTCGTCGGGCAGCATCGCCTGCACGCCGCGGCGCGCCAGGCGGCCGTGGCCGATCTCGCGGCGCTTGGGCCCGCCCATGAAGCCGGCCTCGCCCACGCTGTAGGGGGGGAAGTTGTAGTGCAGCAGGAAGCGGTCCTTGCGCTCGCCTTCCAGCGACTCGATCAGCTGGGAGTCGCGCAGGGTGCCCAGCGTCGCCACCACGATGGCCTGGGTCTCGCCGCGGGTGAAGATCGCCGAGCCGTGGGTCTTGGGCAGGCTGCCGACCTCGATGGAGAGCGGACGCACGGTCTTGTGGTCACGGCCGTCGATGCGCGGCTCACCCTTGACCACCCGCGAGCGCACCACGCGCTTCTCGAGGCTGGCGAAGGCGCCCTTCACCTCGTCGGCGGCGAACTGTCCCTCTTCCTCGCCGGCGAGCTGTTCGACGGCCTGATCCTTGAGGGCGGAGAGCGCGTCCTGGCGCGCCATCTTGTCGGTGATGCGGTAGGCCTCGCCGACCTTGGCCTCGAAGGCCTCGGCCATCGCCTGCTTGAGGGCGACGTTCTCGGCGGGGGCCTGCCACTCCCACTTGGCC